>JAIRMJ010000011.1 GCA_031258785.1 Holosporales bacterium
ACACTATGAGGTAGTCACACTAAGTAGAGCAGATAAGAGAAAGTTCAGATCAGAGGATACTATAGACCTACATGGACACAGCAGAGATGTAGATAGATCCCTTAAGGTTTTCTGCTCTAGATGTATATACAACGGTGTTAGATGTGCAACCGTTATAACTGGTAAAGGCAGTGGTACAGTGAAGCAGGCTACACTACATTGGTTAAGAAGAAACCCTGGTTTCATAGTTGGTTTTTTTGAAATTACTGATTCAGCAGGGGAGAGTGGGGCAATAGGAGTTATTCTGCGGTTTCTAGGGAAGATGGACTTAGGTTTTATGTAGGACATTATTGCGATGCTGGAAAAGAGTCCATCGTGGTGAGCCCATACATATACGAGATGGGAAATTGGTATGGTAGTTGCTTCTGGTAAATTTTCTCCATATCTAACTTTGATGTTTTTTATCAAAAAAGATCCCAAGCCACACTCCATACGTAGGCCCTGTCCATTAACACAGTGTGTATTGACCAAGCCCAAATGATATGGTACGATCACATATCGCTTTGGTTTTTGGAAATTGTTATGAGTACCACGTATGTGAGGTCTGCAGACGTTGAGAGAAAGTGGATTCTGATAGATGCGGATGGTATTGTCTTGGGCAGAATGGCTGTGATTATTGCGAATCTGTTGCGCGGGAAAAATAAGCCGTATTTCACTCCGCATGTTGATTGCGGAGATAATGTTGTGGTGATAAACGCAGATAAGGTTGTGCTTACCGGAAAGAAAATAGATGACAAGATGTATTATTGGCATTCTGGGTATCCTGGTGGGATAAAGAGCCGCAGTATGAGACAGCTCCTCCAGGAACCGAAGCGGGATATGGTCATCGCGAACGCTGTTAGGCGGATGATGTCTAAGGGGCCTCTTAGGAGGACGATTCTATCAAAACTGAAAATATACAAGGGTACTGAGCATCCGCATGTGGCGCAGAATCCAGAGTTACTTGATATAGCAAAACTGAATAGCAAAAACAGTCGGAGGGTTGTGGCATGATGGAAGCATTCAATGCAGGGAATACCACTGTAGCTGGAGCTGTTGCTCCAAAAAGGGAACAGAAGTTAGATGCCTACGGCAGAGCATACGCTACTGGGAAACGAAAAACGTCTGTGGCACGCGTCTGGATTAAGCCAGGGGTTGGCAAGATTACAGTGAACGGTAGGCAGCAAGAGGTGTACTTTGCGCGTGCAGTTTTGAGAATGTTACTTGCTCAGCCATTTTCCATTACAGCAAGGGAAGGACAGTACGATGTGTTGTGCACGGTGAATGGAGGTGGGCTGTCAGGACAAGCTGGGGCAGTACGACATGGCATTAGCAAAGCATTGGAGGCATTCGAACCGGATCTACACAATGTCCTTAAGCAGGCAGGGTTCTTGACCAGGGACTCCAGAATCGTGGAGAGGAAAAAATACGGCCATAGGAAGGCACGACGCAGATTCCAGTTCTCTAAAAGGTAGTTGTGTTAGCTGCCAAAATCAAACATTTTGCAATGCCGCTGGTCTTTCTGGCGGTACTTTTGGGTGCTGCTCTCTTCGGATCTATGGTGCCGTACGAGGTGAAGTCAACCCTGTATGCTGTAAGTCTCCTGATCAAAGAAATCTTGATTACCCTGATGCCACTCATAATTTTTTCTCTAGTTTTCAATGCAGTGGTGCGATTGGGCTACGGTGCGCTGAAGTACGCGATTCTGGTTACCGTCTTGGTTTGTTGCTCAAACTTTGTAAATACGATGATATCTTACGTGCTGTCATGCTTCACGGTTGGTGTGGATTTATGCAGCCAGGTACAAGTTCCAACTGCGAGTGGCGGGCAGCTAGCCCCAGCATTTGAGATAGCGGCGTCTCCCAAGCTCGTATCTAATGCTGGGGCCCTAGCTGCAGGGATCGTCTGTGGTTTGTGTTTGGGGATTACGAAGGGGCCGAAGATGGCACAGTTGACGCGACAGACAATGGTGGCCCTGGAAACAGTTGCGAAGTGGGTTTTTAAGATCATAATACCGCTAATTCCGCTATTTATAGCCGGGACAGCATTAAAGCTGCAGCACGACGGCGTGCTGAAGTCCATATGTGAGCAGTATTTCCCGGTTCTCTGCATTTTCGTGACGTCTGCGTGCAGCTACGTACTTCTTCAATTCTTTGCTATGTCTGGCTTCAGGATGGCAATTGCGGCCCAGTTCATAAAGAATACGTTGCCAGCTATGGTGACTGCGTTTGGATCTGCATCCAGCGCGGCTGCGCTGCCACTTTCAATAAAGGCAGCCGAAAAAAACCTCCAGGAAAAGGCCAATGCTGGGGCAATTGTACCAGCAGTGGTGAATATACACCTCGTTGGCGACTGTTTCTTCTTGCCACTAAGTGCAATCGCAGTAATGATGTCATTTGGAATGGAGTTTCCGTCAATCTTTCAATATATGATATTTGCGGCGCACTTTGTGTTAGCGAAGTTTGCTGTGGCTGCAGTGCCAGGAGGAGGAGTATTGGTAATGATACCAGTGATGCAGTCGTACCTCGGTTTGTCATCAGATATGCTAGCTCTAGTAACTGCTATATATATGCTATTCGATCCGCTAATTACGACCTGCAACGTAGCAGGTAATTCCTGCTTTGCGATAGGCAGCGAAAAGCTAATGATGTTTATGGCTGGTAGCAGCAAGCGGTAGTGGACTGCGTAAAATACGCAGAAATTCTGGGAAGAAGAAGCTGAATCTTCACTTATATCTATAACAAACATCGTGGTCTTCAAAAGAAATGATTTGTTTTGGGCTCATTATGTTGCTACACTCCCGGCGTAGGTGCTGCCAGTTTCAGCCGTGTGATGAAAAGAAGGCGAAATTACAGAAGTCGGTACGCAGTACGGAGAAAAAGCAAGTCAATCACGAGGATATTCTTCAGGTATTGTTTGTATGCGGCGTTTTGTGGGTTTGCTATCGGAACGGGTACGTTACTTTATTTTTCTGGTGATCTGCCAGATCTTCAGAATTTAAAGACAGAAATCAGGAACCCGGCTGTTATTATTCAGACGTTCAACGGAAAGGTCATAGGATCATATGGAGACCTGTACGAGGACGTTGTGCAGATTAAAGATCTACCTGAGCATGTGCCAATTGCTTTCATGGCCGTGGAGGACAAGCGATTCTTCTCACACTTTGGGATAGATTTCGTTGGCTTCTTCAGGGCGATGTACCAGAATTATATATCTGGACGGGTAGTGCAGGGTGGTTCTACTATCACTCAGCAGTTGGCGAAGAATATCCTGATAACAGAGAGCAAGATAACTTATCACGATCGTACGATCGCGAGAAAGATCAAAGAGCTCCTGCTTTCCTTGTGGTTAGAGCAGAAATTCACAAAAACAGAGATCTTAATGATGTATCTGAATAGGGTCTATTTTGGAGCTGGGACGTACGGTATCGATGCTGCCAGCAGAAAATATTTTGGGAAGTCATCGAAGCAGCTGACTGTATTTGAGTCAGCAATCCTATCTGGGCTCCTGAAAGCACCAGCGAAATATAATCCCACAAACAGACCGAGTTTTGCGTATGAAAGGGCAATGACAGTTTTAAAGGCGATGGAGGATCAGGGATACATCAAAAGTGCCAAAGCAATCGAACGAGAGCAGGGCAGGGCCGCCCTGTCCGGTAATGCGAAGCTAACAAACAACTATATGTATTTTTGTGACTACGCTTATGAGCAAGCCAAGAAGATTCTTGGTTATATCACAGATGATGTCATAATCGTCACTACATTGGATGAGGAAAAACAATCTAAGGCAGACGAAGCAGTGGAGTTTTATATCAAGACAGAGGGGGAAAACTATAAATTCAAGCAAGCCTCCTTTTTATGTTTAGACAGGAACGGCGCGGTTAAGGCCATGGTAGGAGGCAATGGCTACTCAGCGACGCAGTTCAATAGAGCCGTTCACGCGAGCAGAATGCCAGGGTCAGCCTTCAAGATCTTCATCTATGGGGCGGCGTTGGAATATGGATACCAGCTGAACGACTTGATCTCAGATGCTCCAGTGAAGATCGCAGGGTGGGAACCCAAGAACTACAAATGGAAGACGCATGGCAAGATCCCTGTCTTGGATGGCTTCGTGTTCTCTGTTAATGCAATAAGTATTCGGTTGGCACAGGCGATAGGGCTTAAGAATGTCGCCAGATTTTCAAAGAAGCTGGGGATCTACGACGTCTCAACACACGATATGAGTGTCGCGCTAGGGACCACTCCAGTAACGCTAAAGGATCTCACAGCCGCATATACGACGTTCATGGATGGGCTACCAGTCTGGCCGTACTGCATCCTGGAGATAAGGACAAAAACAGGTGAAATCCTGTATCAAAAGGGACAAGAGGCGCGTGCATCTGTATTGGATAAAGAAGTCTTGTCATTGTCTAGGATCATGCTCAGAGCTGTGATCCAACGCGGTACTGGCCGTGCAGCCAACGCTGGTGAGAATATATATGGCAAAACCGGATCTAACGGGGATTTTGATGCGTGGTTCTTTGGGTTTTATGATCCTCCTGATGATGCAGCTGCTGGGTTCTCAGTCGGCGTGTGGATAGGAAACGATGTCAACACGGATAGGATGACACCAAACTCCACAGGTGGCAGGATACCGGCTAGGATTGCACGCCGCTTTCTCGACAATTGCCTGACGAGTGTTACTCCCAAAAACCCGGCCCTCGTCGCTCCGGCAGACGCAGCGCAGGGCGATGGCAATAAACAACCGCCTCTCAGATTAGGCGCGATACTTCCTGAGTTTTAGACTGTTTACAATCAGTTTTGAATGCATATTGCAAATATGATGGGTACGACCCTATCTTTTTATGGTACACTGGCGCTCATAATTGCATATATACTTCAAAGCGTTGTAGTGTCTGGAGATCTAGCATCTAAGCGTATGGCCAGAATGGCTGCTGTGCAGGTTATGTATTGGAATGATATAGCGGGAGAAGTCGTATTCCCAGACTGTATCGATGACTTTATCTGGCACTTTATTAGAAACGAACAGGAGTATGAGGGGATCAATCTGAGATTCTTCAGGAGGCTTGTTGGCAGGTTCGGTAATGGTATGAATTTCGAGGAGTTGCTCAACAAGAGTATGGAGAATGACAAAGGCATACATAATTTGCCTGTGATTAGCCTCTCTATTATGAAGGTAGCAGCAATTGAGATGGTTTTTGAAAAAACCGATATACCGATAATAATCAACGAATATATTGAGATATCAAAAAGCTTCGTAGATCGTGGTTCAGCAAAGTTGATTAATGCTTTATTGGACAGGATCTTGAAGCTAGTGGAACGCTAATGTCGGAAAAAAGCGTAACTTTCTATGTAGTAGAATCTGAATTTTGGCCAGTAGCATACAGGGCGATTGAGAAGATGTATGCCATAGGTGAGAATGCCCTATTTCTGTGCGATAGTGACGAAGAGATTGGATTTTATAACGCAAAACTATGGACCTTTTCCAGGCTCGCTTTCATACCGAGCGGCAACAAGATGACATTACCGTGTGAGGATGCACCATTCTGTCATACGTGGTTTGCCACCGAAATCGTGTACTTCAACAACCCAATCTGCCTTTTGCACAATGGACTTGATGCAGTCAGATCAAACGATATCAGCAAATTTCACAGAGTAATCGACATATTTGGTCCATCTGCGATGCAGGCAGCAAATGGTAGAGCAGAGTTTTATAAAAGGTCTGGATTTCATACGCAAAAGGTGTGGATCAGGAAATGCAACAGCTGGGAGTCTGGCAAGCTATCATGATAGTCTTGGCTATAGAATCCAGTTGTGACGAGACATCTGCTGCAGTGATCCAAGATGCTGAAAATCCACGGCAGCGCATCGTGTCGAACGTGATAAATTCGCAGATAGAAACTCATAAAAGATATGGTGGAGTAATTCCAGAATACGCTGCTAGGAGGCATATGGATTACATCGATGTCGTTATAAATGAGGCGCTTCGTTCAGCCAACAACCTTACAATCGACGACGTCGATGTTATAGCTGCTACAGCTGGTCCTGGGCTCATAGGAGGACTACTCGTTGGCACCGTAACCGCCAAGACGATAGCTCTGATGAAAAGTAAGCCATTTATGGCGATAAATCACCTCGAGGGCCACTTATTGACAGTGAGGCTCTGTTGTGAGGTGGAGTTTCCATATCTAGTGCTTTTGGCATCTGGCGGCCACTTTGTTTTTGCAGAGGCGCTCGGAGTTGGTGATTATAGGGTCCTTGGAGAGACGCTAGACGATGCTGCTGGTGAAGCATTTGACAAGGTGGCCAAAATGCTGGGGCTGGAATATCCAGGTGGGCCATCAATCGAAAAATATGCGAAGAAAGGCGATAAAAACAGGTTCAAATACACAATGCCTATGCAGCGACGGGATGGCTGCGATGCTTCATTCTCTGGGATAAAGACAGCGACGAAGCTGCATATTGAGTACATCTCTGACATAAACGAACAAGACAGGTACGATATAGCTGCCTCGTTTCAAAACGCTGTTGTAAATTTCATTGCAAAACAAACAGAGCGGGCGTACGCTATGACGAAGACCTCTCCCAAGAATATTGTCCTTTCTGGTGGAGTTGCAGCAAATCTGGCACTCCGGGAAGTACTCGCAATCTTCGCCACAAAAATTGGAGCAAACCTTTTCGTTCCTCCAGTCTCGTTATGTTCCGACAATGCTGCCATGATTGGCTGGTGTGCAATCGAAAGAATAAGGGCTGGCCACGGCTTCTCTGGCCTTGATTTTAAGACAAAGCCAAAGTGGGGGCTAGATGAGCTATAGTTTACTTATTCGCCTCCGTGCAGAGTGCGATTTTCTCAAGTTGGTGTCCTCACCCTGCTGATTCATTGATGAGCTGGCCCGCACACAAGCACGCGGTACATACGATCGCTGCAGTCTCTGCTCTCAGTATATTGTCAGAAATCCTGAGAGCGATGGTGTTTTGTACGAGGAAGTTTGCTTCTTCCGAGGTCCACCCACCTTCTGGGCCGACTATGAAGCCACCCTCTGACGGAATAACAACATCTTTCATTGATTTCAGGTGTTCGTTACGTTCGACGGCGGATAACCAGGTAAAATCTCCTGGCAGATTGGTTGCAAACTCCTCAAAAGTAGCAATTTGGTGGATTATTGGCACATCCATCCTCTCGGATTGTTCAGAGGCGCTGATTGCTATTTGTTCTACTCTCTCGAGATTTAAACCGGCATTTGTGTATTTGCTAGTTATAGGGTAAAAATCAGTTATGCCGAGTTCCGTACATTTTTCGATAATAATCCTGACATTGTGCGGTTTGATTGGACAGAATGCTAGCCCTGTTCGCGCCACGTTGGACGATTTCCTTAATAGCTGCTGCTTCTCTGCAGTGACGACTCCACCGCTAGTTGACGTAACTGAGTACAACCACTCGCCGGCCTTTTCATTGTAAAGAATGAGTTCCCCATTGCGTCTGATACGCATAACAGACAGCAGCCGCCTGCTCTGTTCTTCAAAGAGAGTGACTGATCTTCCCAGCTCCTGAGGGCAGTATATTCGCGGTATATGTTTCACCACGACAGCACTATTTTTCTTTACGGGCTTTTATTTCATTTATGAAGAAAGTCATAATGAGAGCCGCTACAAACACATAGATCAATACCATGAATGTTTCCTGATAAACGTCCACGCTGTAATACCCAGAGACCGCCGCGCCAGTCGCGTCTCTTACATCACTCTGCTTGTAGAAATCTATCAAATAGCCAAGAATTGGCTGGAAAATGATTCCACTCGACATAATCAGTGCGTTTGTGAAGCCTGCGGAGGAGCCAGAGTATTCATGGGGGGCCATGTGGTACGAAATCGCGAAAACCAGTGTGCTTGCACCGGCCGCTGTTCCGCTTAGAAACAACATTGCCAAACTGCCACCAAATCCAAGCGCGCCGACATATAAGGCCGCAGCGCTTGTGCTGACACATAAAACGGAACTGCCAATCAGAGTCTTTTTGTAGCTGTTGATTTTATCGGCAACCCACGGAGATACCGCGCTGCCAACTGCAAAGCCAATGAATAGGAGGATTGAGCTCAACGATGCTGTCTCTGTGTCTACACCAAACCGTACTCCTGTATATGGAACGATCCACAATTCCGCTAGTGCGCTCAGTGGGAGGTACATTATCGCCCCATACAGTCCTGCTAGCCAAAGCTTTGGTTGCTTGGACAAAATCTTTATCCCTTTAAGAAGCTGTGGTCGTGATCCTGATTCTGCAGGGGATTTCTCCCGCTTTTTTATGAAGAACAGTGCCATCAACGTGAGAACAGCTCCAACCGCGGCTAGTATGTATGTCGCCCCCCTCCATCCGCATCGCTCTACCAGAAATGCTGTTGGGGCTGTTCCTGAGATTCCGCCGATACATCCCATGCACATCGCTAATCCCATGAGGAGAGCGTACTTATCCTTGCTGAAATACTCGGCAGCTACCTTGCCGCAGCACAGGAACGCTGATGCAGACGCCAGTCCGATGAGGAATCTGCCAACCTGCAAAAAGAACACCGACTTGGCTGCCCCAAATATGAAGACCCCTAACGCGCATAGTGCACATCCGCATGCCACCATCACTTTCACACCGAGCTTGTCTGTTATGATCCCGCATGGAATCTGCATGGCTACGTATGGAATGTAGGCGGACGACGCCACCATGCCGAGTACAGATGACGTAATACTAAATTCTCTCATCAAATCATCAACTAGCACACATGGTTCTACTCTGACGATATATGTGTAAAGATAGTACATCCAGCATGCGAGTAACGACATGGCTGTTATACTCACCCTCCTACTTGTTCCGTCCGTCATGTTTCTTAGATGATATCGATCGTGCTGACTTAGCCAGCTTATCATCGTTTTTTATTGGTGCGCAAGGTTAATTCGGATGGTACATAAAAACCTACATATGAAAAACACTGAAACAAGATCCTTCTTCCATCTTCCATGTACCACACTAAATAACATTCATCATGAATTCTTCTTAAAACATTTATGCTCAAGAAGCGAAGTCTGGAGCTGGTGGCGGTGGGCAGCTTGTTCGTAATCGGATTCCTGTCAAAAAACTTGCTTGGAGAGCTCGCAAATTGCTATAGAATGCTACGTGTAGTTCATCTATAAGCACCAAAAAATAGTATGTCAGACAACATTTATAATTTTCGAGCTGTTGAGAAAAAGTGGGGAGATGTACTCGCCGGGTATGCCATTTCCAACGATGAGATAATGTGCACCAACAAGGACAAGATCTACTACGTGTTGGAGATGCTGCCATATCCATCCGGGAAGCTACATATGGGGCACGTCAGAAACTATATGATTGGGGATGTTGTTGCCAGATTCAAGAGGATGCTTGGGTTTACTGTGATCCATCCGATCGGGTGGGACTCATTTGGAATGCCGGCTGAAAATGCGGCGATTCAAGAAGGGGGACACCCAAAAGCGTGGACCAATGACAATATCGCGAACATGAGGCAAGAGCTGCAGAAATTGGCGTATATGTATGACTGGCCCAGGGAAATCAGCACCTGCAACAGTAAGTATTATGCAAAAGAGCAAGAGATCTTCCTGTCAATGTTCAAACATGGGCTTGTTTATCGTAAAAAGTCATATGTGAATTGGGATCCGGTAGATCAAACTGTCCTGGCGAATGAGCAGGTTATAGATGGTAGAGGTTGGCGCTCTGGAGCCATTGTCGAAAAGAAATTGATCGAACAATGGTCTATCAGGATAACGTCATACGCAGATGAGCTTTTGGATGGCCTCAAAGACTTGACAGGAGCGTGGCCTGACAAGGTCTTGAAAATGCAAGAGAATTGGATAGGCAAATCAGATGGTGCCATAATAAATTTTGAACTTGAACAACAGCATTACCCAAGCCATATCAGCGTATTTACAACGCGTCCTGATACGATCTTTGGCGCGTCTTTCGTCGCAATCTCGCCAGATCACGAAGTGGCCCAGAAACTGGCAAAGACTAATAAACTGGTCTCAAATTTCGTTGATGAATGCAGAAAAATGAAGACAACAGAGGAAGCTCTCGAAAAGATGGAGAAGAAAGGGGTGTTTACAGGACTGTATGTGAAACATCCTGTGAAGAACGGAGAGCGGCTTCCGGTATACATTGCTAACTTCGTGTTAATTGAATATGGAACTGGAGCAGTGTTCGCGTGTCCAGCTCATGATGAACGCGACTTTGAATTTGCCAAAAAATATGAGCTTTCCATAACAAGGGTCATAAAATCTGATGCTCCGCTCCCATACACTGGTGACGGAGAGCACATTAACTCTGGTTTTCTGAATGGGCTAGATGTCGCTGATGCAAAGTTGTCGATCATTGCGTATCTGGAAAAGATCGGGGCTGGGCAGCGCCAGACCACATACAGACTAAGGGATTGGACCATCTCTAGGCAGAGGTACTGGGGATGTCCCATTCCAGTGATCCATTGCCAGAAATGCGGGATTGTACAGTCAGAGATACCAGTGCTGTTGCCAGACGATATCGAGCTTGGCTGTAGCGGGAATCCACTAGAAAATCATAGATCATGGAAATTCGTGAAGTGCCCAAAGTGCGGGGATGATGCGGTCAGAGAAACAGATACACTAGACACATTCTTCGAGTCATCGTGGTATTTCCTGAGGTACTTAGATCCTGAGAGTACTATCCCAATTAATCAGAAAGTCGCTGATCACGCTATGCCGGTCGATATATGCATCGGAGGGATCGAGCATGCCGTTCTTCACCTACTATATGCCAGATTCTTTATGTTTGCCTTAAGAGATATGGGATATCTGAAGACAGAGATACCATTTAAATCCCTCCTGACGCAGGGTATGGTGTGTCACAAGTCATACAAAGACCTAGACGGCAACTGGGTATATCCAGATGATATAACATCAGCAGGAGATGGTCAATTAATCACGAAGGACGGTAAAAAGGTGCTTGAGTGTGCCTTTGAGAAAATGAGCAAATCTAAAAAGAACATAGTGAATCCGCAAAAAATAATAGACTCGCATGGCGTTGACGCTGTCAGGTTATTCATAATTTCAGATACGCCACCAGAGAAAGATTTTGACTGGAATACAGCTGCCTTGGACGGTACATGGAGGTTCTTAAACCATGTATGGAGAGTTTTCAACAAGGCCTTTAGCAGAATCACACAGCAGTCTCCAGGGAACGAAACCTTGGTAGCGACCACACATAGGTTTCTTAAAAAGATCACTGCCACGTACGAAAGCATATCCCTCAACAAGGCAGTAGCGCTGATCCGCGAGTTCTTTAACGAAATTGACGATAAGCTGGAATCTGAGTCAGGGGCATCCATCAGCGTTGCGTTCAACGTGTTCGTGAAGGTTCTTTATCCGATAACCCCATATATAGCACACGAGATGTGGTCTATCATGACTGCTGGCGGCAGCACGCCACTACAAAGTGAGTCTTGGCCAGAGACAGATACTAAACTAGCCGAAAGCGACACAGTAACTATAGCAGTTCAAGTAAATGGAAAACTCAGAGGCACTTTCGAAATCTGCAAAGATGCCGGAGACATCGTGCTCGAGGGAGAAGCAATGGAACTCCTCGGCCTCGCCTCCGGATCCGCTAGGAGGATCGTAGTAGTTCCAAACAGGATTGTGAATATCGTCATCTAGGCGTTTGGGAGACCAGTTTTATCTGCCTGTTCGTATCTCTCAGCCAGCAGATTAGCGGACTTAATGCCAGCAACTATGGCTAAGACGATTGAATGCGCGAGTTCATTCAACACGATATCAGTCGTTTGTTTCTTTGATGCTAGGTCAGAGTACGGAAGATCATCGCGTACTTCAAATGTTGAGTAAGCATCAACCTTTTTGGATGAGACAACGGTATAATTCAGATCACATATGGTAATCTTTGCAGCTATTTTCAGTTGTTCTTTGGCAACTTGTTTTTCTGTGTATACAACAGAGGATTTGTCTTCAACCAGCTCTATACTAATTTTGTGCGCATCTATGTTCACTGGGTAGGACGGCAGAGTAGCCTCTATAACGCAGCGGAGCCTATACTCGTGATACGGATCTCCGATTATCTTTATGTTCTTATATGTTGCATCAGGTGAGTTTTGCTGCATATCACCAAGTAGTGGTCTAATTCCAGTGCAGCCAGTTGTTAATAGGTTTGCTGCGGCTGCCATCAATCCACAGAGCGTGCCTTTAACTCGATTTCGTAACATTCAATTTGATCGCCTTCTTTGAATTCGTTGTACCCATCTGCAAGGATACCGCACTCGTGGTTCTGACGAGCTTCCTTTATCTCATCCTTCTCATGTCGCATCGACTTTATCTTGCCTTCGAAAAGACATTTCCCGTCTCGGATCACCTTGATCTTTGTTTCGTTCTTTTTAATTATTCCGTCGCTGACGTAGCATCCGGCGATGTTTCCAAGGCGACTGATGAAGAAGATTTTTCTCACATCAGCAGTACCTATATAGTTCTCCCTGATGAGTGGGACTAACAGTTTGCTCATGAGGCTCTTTATCTCATCGATCATGTGGTAGATAACGGTGTGTTGTATTATCTGAATGCCACTGATCTTGGCAGCCTCTTTTGCTATCGTGGATATTCCCACGTTGAACCCAACAATTGTTGCGTTGGACGATTTCGCGAAGTCAACGTCGCTTTCGCTTATCACTCCAACACCTTGTTCTATTATCCTCGCTCCCACTTCAGGATGACTGATGCATTCGATAGCTGCTGTAACCGCCTCGAGAGAGCCGTATAGGTCGGTTTTAATTAGTAAGTTTAAGATCTGGACAGCATTTTTTTCGCCAGAGATGAGTTGATCCACGCTAGCGCCAGATAGCGTAATTGATTTTCTCTTTGCAAGATCAGCTCTATACTCTGCTATCTCTCTGGCTTGCTGTTCGCTATCAACAACAGTCAAAACATCTCCTGGTGCTGGAGATGAGTTAAAGCCAACGATATCAACCGGAAACGACGGACCAGCCCGTTTGACACGTTCACCTCTGTCACTGCACATATTTCTTACTTTGCCATAAGCTGAACCTGCAACAAAAACGTCGCCCTCGAAGATTGTGCCATGCTGAATTATCACGGTGGCGACAACCCCTCTGCCCTTATCTATTCGCGACTCCAGAACGGTTCCAATTGCCTTGCGCTTACTATCCGCGCTCAATTCCATCATTTCTGCCTGCAGCAGAATTACATCCAGTAAGTTCTCGATATTGAGATTTTGTCGTGCTGAAATCGACTCGCTTAGTACATCTCCTCCGTCACCTTCTAAAACGATACCGCATTTCATCAAATCTGCCTTAACTCTTTCGATATTGCTATTTGGCTTATCTACCTTATTTATTGCCACAACAATTGGGACATTTTGTTTTTTCGCTTGGATGATGACTTCTATTGTTTGGTCCTTGACACCGTCGTCAGCAGCCACGACAAGGACTATGATATCTGTAATCACCGTTCCTCGAGCTCTCATACTGGAGAACGCTACGTGCCCAGGAGTATCGATAAATGTAATTTTCCGGCCATCTCGGGTAGCTATCTGATACGATGCCACGCGCTGTGTGATTCCTCCTGCCTCCTTCGGTACTGTGTTTACCTGCCTTATTGCGTCTAAAAGTGTTGTTTTGCCATGATCAACATGTCCCATGATGGCGACTATCGGGGTTCTAGTAGTCATATTGGCTGGATCGCTTATGATATCGTGTAGGACGTTTTCTATATCGGATTCGGAGACCCTTTTGGGTATATGCCCAAACTCAGTGCATATTACCTCTGCTGTGTCCCCATCAACTAGCTGTTCTGTTGTGGCGACGGTACCGATTGACATGAGGTATTTGATGACGTCCGCTACTCGAACAGCCATTCTGTTGGCAAGTTCGCTGATAGTTATCGTATCTGGTATGCTGACCTCTCGAATTACCTTTGCTACCTCTGGGGCCTTGTCGGATTGCCTCAGTTTCTGTCTTGCCCGCCGGATGGAGGCCATGGATCTGCCTCTCTCCTCCGAATCAGAGTTCATCGCTCTATCGATGTAGGCTCTGGAAATTTTCTTGCTATTCGATGTGCGTCGCTCAGACGTGCGCGTTTTAACGACCATCTCAAATTTCTTCCTGGAGTCGTCAGTACGCGTGCCTCCCTGGGGAGCTTGTTTCCAAGCAAAGACAGGAGACTCGGAAGTCGTACCACCATTGATACTCTTTTGTTGCTGCCCGCTTATTTCGTTTTCTTTATACTCGCTGGCCCTGAATACGACTGTTTGCGTAGGGCGGCTGCCATCCCGTCTAGCAGTACTAGGACCTGTTCTTTCAGATCTTTTTGTATCAGGTTTTTGGGTCGGATGTCGTTCTGTATCTTGGCGTTGTTTTTCATGTCGATCAATGCCGCCTTCATCAATCCTTCCAGGCGCCCTTACTGTGAGCTGAGGATCACTCATTACCTCGCGGTCTGCTTTTGCTGTTTCGCCTTCCTTGAGAGCCTCCTGCAGAACTTTTACTCTTCGCTTAAATTCCTTTTCAGTAAGCTTGTCTGAGTTCGTTTTGGTCTCTACCATTTTAAGTCGGTCACGGGCCTTTGTTTCAACTGTCATCGATAGGCCGCTACGCTTCCGCTTGATTTCAACCTCAACAGTCTTGTTTCCTACTGGCGTCCTTTGACTGCCAGCTTCTAGATCAATTTTGATAGAGAGGACTTTTCGTTGCTTCGCATCGCCAGAATCGTCGGTATTCGCCATTAACTGTCCTTCCCAAATTTGCCTATTTAAACCAATCTTCTCTGATTTTCATGATGAGGGTCTGAGCTTCGTCCTCATTCAACCATTCTCCTGTAATCTCCAGGAGCTCATCAGTAGATAAGTCGCCCAGGTCGTTCAGCGTCTTCACGCCCGCCTTGATCAGCATCTCAAGCAACTCTGGTTTCAGTAGTTCATACTTCCTGAGCTCCGGAGAGACCCCATGCTTTTCACAGAGCTCCTCAATCTCTTTCCTTTTCGCTTCAAGACATACCTGGGCCCTATCTTTGATCTCAGCCGCTAACTCCTGGTCAAATCCGTTAATTTTCACCAAGTCTGCTACATCCGTGTTCGCTATGTCATCTATTGAGGAGAAGCCCTCATCTAGTAGTAATCGAGCCACCATCTCGTCCACGTCGAGTCCTGCCCTTATTACCTCGGAGAGTTTTTTGGTCTCGTGTGCCCTGTTCTGCGCATCGTCCGAAGCTGATGTAACATTGATTGTCCATCCAGTCAATTTCGATATTAGCCGAACATTCTGTCCGCGTCTGCCAATAGCCGGGCTTAGGCTCTCGTCTGGGACGACAGCTGTTACCCTATTACCTGTTTCTTCCATGATGATTCGTATAACATCTATTGGGCTCAGGCTGTTTACAATAAACATAGCTGGATTGTCAGACCACACAATTATGTCTATCTTCTCTCCTTTTAACTCGCTAATCACGGCTTGTATTCTGCTGCCCTTAACGCCGATACAGGCTCCTACCGGATCTATGTTCGGGTCAGATGTGGTGACAGCTATTTTAGACTTACTCCCTGGATCTCTCGCAACTGATACAATCCTGACGGTTCCATCGTATATCTCTGGGACCTCCTGCTCAAACAGCCTTCTCAGAAAATCAGGATGCGTCCTAGACAGTTGTAAAAGAGGAGCTGTCTCATCTTCATTTAATCCGGAGAGGAGAACTTTCATCCTATCTCCTGGTCTGAAGATCTCGCTGGGAAGCATCTCTGTTCGCTTGATAGCTCCATCAGTTCTTCCGATATCGATCACAACCCCGTTATAATCTACCTTTTTGACGACCCCTGTAATGATCTCTCCAACGCGGCTGGAGAACTCTTCATATTGCTTCTTTCTTTCAACAGCCCTTATTTTCTGTACAATAATTTGCTTTGCTGACTGGGCTGCTACCCTGCCGAACTCGATCGGTGGTAATTTATCCTTTAAGGTATCTCCGATTGATGCGTCCTCTTTAACTAGCTTCGCTTTTTCCAAAGAAATTTGCCTGTTGCTATCATCAACCTCTGAGACTACTTCGAGGAGTCTATACACGCTTATCTCGCCTGTATTTCGGTCTATCTCCGCGGCGAGTTCTCTATCGTCCCCGAACTTCATGTGAGCCGTTTTCAGAATTGCACACTCCATCGCCTCCAAAATATCTTCCCTATCGATGCCTTTATCACGCGCAACGATGTCAGCTATTTGCAAAATCTCATTCTTGATTATCATCTGTTCACGCGGTTCTTCCTTTATTTTCCTGCTCACCGGCGGCGTTCCCCTTTGCTACACACCTTCAAAAATCTGGTTCCATCAATATGCGCATTATTGATTTCTTCGAATCGCAGATTTATGACTGACGTCCCATCCAGTAACGGAGCATTTAATACTACTTTTATACCATCTTCAGAAACAAATTCCAAGTTTCCTTTGTATAGCTGACGTTCATTTTTAGCTCCGTGCGTTCTTACTACTACAGGATTTCCGCAAAATCTGGCAAAATCAGCAGTTTTCACTAGAGGTCTGTCGATGCCAGCAGAGGAGACCTCGAGATCATATCGGCCATCGATACAGTCGATGACATCCAAGCTCACTGAAACTGATCGGCTAACCCTTTCACAGTCCGTTATATTGCATGGGCTTCCATCTTTCTTTTCGATCATCAGTTGCAATGTTTTGTTTCCTTTTCCTTTGTTCAAAAATTGAACCCTTACTATGCTGCATCCGAGTTCTGCTACTATTCCACTGATCGACCGTTCTATTTTTTCGAGCAACACTGACATTTCTTTTTTATACTGCCAATAATGTCTTCAATGCAATCTGGATTTGAGATTGTCGTGAGATCTTCGAAATTCTCCGTGTCGTTTGATGCTATTTTGCGCAAAATCCGTCTCAGTATTTTCCCTGATCGAGTCTTGGGCAGATCATTTACTATTGCCACGACATCCGGCTTCGTTATAGGGCTTATCTGCTTTCGTACCCGGTCTGATATGATCTCCACTGCGCTTGCTCTCTGCTCTTCTGTTATATCCTTCTTCAGCACGATGAACGCGTATATGCCTTCTCCTTTTATTTCGTGTGGGAATCCAACCACTGATACCTCCGCCACTATGTCTGCTCCGGCTATAACCTCCTCTATCTCAATCGGACTTATCCTGTGACCTGAGACGTTCAGAACGTCGTCTAGCCTGCCGGTTATCCAAATATTACCATCAAAGTCAAAATACGCTTCATCGCCTGTGTAGTAGATGTCCTCATTTGATTGGGAATAATACGTCCTCGCCATGGCATCTTTCTCTCCAAAGATATCGATTAGCATGCCCGGCAGTGGGTATTGTATAAACATGGCTCCTGGCTGATGAGGAGTCGTTATTGTTTTGTCATTTTCATCTTTCAGTATGAGCTTGCAGCCGAAGAACTGCCTCCCCGTGTGCCCGTACGATTTCATTTCATCGATTGTACAAAGCGGGGCTGTTGGCACGCCACCCAGCTCTGTCTGGCCCCACATATTGACGATTGGGCACCGTCCTTGTCCAACCTTGTGAAAATACCAAGCCCAAGCGTCTTTATTCAGGATTTCGCCAAATACACCCAGGTGTTTCAGTGAGCTACGCGAGCTGGTAGACAAGCTTTCATCGTCATACTTCATTAATGCCCTTATCGCCGTCGGAGCAGTATTTAGCGACGTGACCTTGTGCTTGTCGATTATCTCCCAGAACACGGAATTACGAGGATGTGTAGGTATGCCCTCATAAAACAATGAAGTCGTTCCATTGCAAAGAGCGGCGTAGATAGCATACGCATGGCCGCCCATCCATCCGATATCTCCAGAGCCCCAGAATATCTCATTTTCGAACAAATTGAAAAAGTATCGTCCAGTCAACATTGAGAACAGCAGAAAGCCTCCGGTGCCCATGACCACTCCCTTCGGATTTCCAGCCGAACCTGAGGTATACAGCATGAATAGGGGGTTAGTCGAGGACGTCTCTTCTATCTCGCACTCTGTTGCCTGAGATTTTGATTCCTGGTAGTAGTCAATATCCAGGTTTTTATCCCAGTCGATATCTACGTCCTGACGTCGGACGATAAGCGACCTTATCGGTCTGTCGCAAATCCTCCTTGCCTCATCCACGTTCTTCTTCAAATGGAAGAGTTTTCCGCCTCGTCTGTTGGCGTCGCATGAGATTATGAAGTCTGACTTACAGCTATCCATTCGCAATGCCACGGCACTAGGCGAGAATCCGGCGAATACTGCAGAATACGGGATGCCTAGGCGTGCGCAAGCTAGGCAGGCGTACACCCCCTCTGGGACCATCGGCATATATACTGTAACGCAGTCCTTCTTCGTTACGCCACATTTCTTAAGCACGTTTGCAAAGCGACACACTTCCTCTTTCAGTTGCTTAAAAGATATATACTTATTGATCTCAAGGTCTTCCTCGCTTTGCCATATTATGGCTGTCTTGTATGGATTTTTCTCGGCATGCCTGTCAACGCAGTTGTAGCATGCGTTCAGCTTGCCGTCTGGAAACCACTGTGTTGTCCCCTTAGGGCCGTATTTCATTACAATCGTGGGGGCTTTTGTCCAAGATAGTCTGCAAACCTGCGCCTTCCAGTATTCTTCTCTGTTTTGTATGGAGAACTCATAGATCTCCTTGTAGACATCCTCGTCACGCCACGCATCGTCTCTGCGCAAAAATTCTTCATTCATCACTTTCTTTTATTCCTTACAAAGAGATTATCACGCCCATAAGAGATGCTGTGAGGCCAGTTGCCAGCAGCCCAGCCATAAACGCTTTCCCAACTATGGCCGGTATACATTTTTGACCTGGGGCCATCGCCAAGAGGCCACCCACAGTTATTCCTATACACGAGAAGTTGCCGAAGTTATTTATCGCATATATGGTCTTAACGACGCTGCCCGGCGAAATATTAGCCTTTGCCAGCTCGAAAAAGGCCACCATTTCGTTTGCTGCTATCTTTGTTCCTAATACCTGTGCAACTGCCACTAAATCGCTGTCTTGTATTCCAATGAGCCAAGCAAACGGATACATAACCATTCCGAATATACGCTGGAGTGTTATAGGGCCACCACCAACATTTGGCAATATATCAAGAAGGTAGTTCACAAACGCCAGCAATGCGATCATTCCAATTAGAGAGCCTACTATGCACCACCATACAAAAGCCCCATCTGAGATGCCCCTGTTCACAGCCCCCATAAATTTCTCTTCTTTCTCTGCTGCCGCTTCTTGGCTTGCTTTTTCAGCGTATTCATCAAGATCTTTCTCTTTCCTTGGCATTACGAGGGCACACACAATCAACGCCGAGATGACCGTCATAACACTTGCCGTTACGATGTGTTGCATCGCAGTTGGGCAGATCGCCTCAAGTGCTCCGGCGTACACCGGCATAACAGCTGCTGACGACGTCGAAAACGCCAGTGTGAGTATGATAAAAATGTCGGACTGCGCTAATGTCGGGAGTTTGTTTTTTATGAGCAAAGGAGCCTCTAGTTGCCCAACAAACATCTTTGCGGCTGCGACCATGCCAATCGAATCCTTTATTTTAAATATCACCTTGAAGATGTATCCTACCACCTTCGCCAAGTATGGGAGTATCCGGAGATATGTCAGTATTGCTGATAGTGTGCTAACAATGATCACAGTCGGCAGAGCTTGAAACGCGAATACGAATGGCGATCCACCATCTTTGAGATTGAAGGGTGGCTCGCCGCCTCCTACGTATCCAAACACAAATTTGGTGCCCTCCAACGTTGCATCTCTGAGTTTCATAACACCACGTGCAACGCACTCCATGCATGTAACAAACACAGGCATATTCGTGATTGCGAGCCCAATCGCAATCTGAAACAATACACCATAAACGACAGGTTTCCAGCTTTTAGCCAGCTTCATATCCGACTCATCGCGCAACCACAGCGCGACTAGAAGAAACAGGAAATACCCTACAATGGATCTTGCCATAACATTTACTCCGCCAATCGACAAATACACCCTGTTTGGCAGGATGCTACAACATTTCTTATATGGGTTTCAAGTTTTTTGCTATAATGAAAGCAGTGTGCGAAATACCTTGATACGAACTTGCCAGCGCCGTTTTTTGAAGAAGCTTTTGGGATGATCAGGGAGTTGTTTCATGGCAATGCGTACGTAAACACGCAAAACGGGTTAATCGTCGCTCTGGCGTGCGTGGTTGCGCTCGTGATCGCATACAGAAGGAAGAGCACAGCCCTAAGAGAAGCTGAGTATTACCTGTCAGTAATCAGGACTGTTTCAAAGGCTCTTGCTAAAAATCAGGAGATTGTGGCTTTTAACAAGAATGAGGACATCGTATATACGACGCATCCTCACTTGTACTCCGAGAGACGTGAATTTTTCAGGTATCTCATCGGGCACATAACTGCATCACCTGAGCTGAAAACCTTCTGCAAACACATTGAGAATCAGGAGTCATGCAATGTCTTACTGAACAAGCTAGGCCGTGGGCAGGACGGTATAACCCCAAGGATTGCAGCGAATACTAACATCGTACGTGCTGGTGATTCATTTGTCGGGGAATCCATCGTAGTCGTGGGCATGATGGACATAACGCGGTATGTGAAGGATAGCGAAGAAAAAGCAGAGCAATATGACAAGCTGGAGCACTTTCTCGATAACATGCCTCTCGGAATTTTCTATCTGGACAATGATGCAAAGATCATCGGTGTCAATACGACGTTTGCCAACATCGTGAGTTCGAGTAAGAGTCGCGTGCTTGATATATCGATTACGGATTTCATAGATGAATTCGATGCTGCAATAGCAGCACAGAAGCCGACAATTGTCACTGTTAAGCCAAAATTTGCTCCGCCATTTCGTGCGATGCTGATCAAATCTGCTGTCTGTTCTATCTCGTCGTCGAAGCAGCCGTGGCTCATTTACAGAATTATCGCGAAAGAGACGGCAGCAGTTGATGCTGATAATGAGTTTCTTGCACAGACGACGTTTATTAGCTCTCAAATACCAGCAGCGATAGTTAATGCGAGAGGCGAGATCAGAGCAATCAATCCACCATTTGCTGCACTGATTCAGGACAGGGTAGTCCTTGATAAAAGCAAGATAATAAAGCCAGGCACCACGATCTCAGATCTAATACACTCGTCAGGTGCAGACAAAGACCTCGTTGATCAGCTAAAGTTGGCCTTGAAGCCATTGGAGAAACCAAAACCGATTGAAGTCCAGTTCGCTGGCGGAACGATCACAACAAACGCATACATCAATAGAATCGATCGTGGACAAACCGGGCAGAACGCGGAGCAGCTACTACTCATCCAATTTACAGATATCTCCGGCTACAAATCACTGGAGCAGCAGTTTGTACAGGCCCAGAAAATGCAGGCGATTGGGCAACTAGCCGGGGGTGTAGCTCACGATTTCAATAACCTCCTGACGGCTATGATTGGGTTCTGTGACCTACTACTTCAGCGGTATACTCCAAACGACCCCTCGTATGCGGACGTGATGCAGATAAAGCAAAACGCCGGACGTGCAGCAAAACTCGTCAAGCAACTGTTGGCTTTCTCCAGGCAACAAACCCTTGTTCTTAGGGTCATTTCGGTGGCAGATAAATTGCTGGATCTTTCATCTCTCCTGAAAAGGCTCATAGGGGTCGATATTGACTTCCAAGTCATACATGGGAAGAATATCTGGCCTATCAGAATCGATAGCAATCAGTTTGAGCAGATAATCATCAACCTCGCCGTCAACGCGAGGGATGCGATGAATGGCAAAGGAAAGCTAACAATCAGAACAAGGAACTACTTCTCTGAGAGGGATTTCCAGTGCGTATACGATACAGCTCATGCCGGAGACTATGTCTTAATTGAGGTCCTCGATACAGGATGTGGGATGACAAAGGAAACGGTTCAGCACATTTTCGAACCATTTTTCTCGCAAACACGAAAGACTGGGGATAAAGGTGGAGTAGCTGGCACGGGGCTAGGGTTATCCACAGTGTATGGGATAATAAACCAAATAGGGGGATACATAGCAGTCGATACCGAACCAGGCGTTGGTTCTAACTTCAAGCTTTACTTCCCGCGATATACCGGGCCGGAACAAACAGATCAACGTGCCAAGGAACAGGTTTTCAGGGATCTCAGCGGCACAGAAACGATACTCTTGGTGGAGGACGAGGACGCGGTCAGGATGTTCTCAGCCCGCGCTTTGCGGGATAAGGGGTACAAAGTCCTGGAGGCGTCATGTGGAGAGGAGGCCATAGAAATAGCAAAGGAGCATACGTTCGAGCTACTCGTTACAGACGTAGTGATGCCGAAGATCGATGGGCCAACGCTCAGCAATATACTCAAGGAACGCTCAAAGCAAATGAAAACGATATTCGTATCTGGGTATACGGAAGATACGTTCAGGCAGGACGTTGGACGCAGTTCTGATATCCATTTCCTCCAAAAGCCGTTTACTCTCAAAGATCTTGCAAGCAAAGTGAAGGAGGTACTATCAAGTGGCAAACGAAGTCTTTGAACAAACAGAGGACGGTGTCACGTTCGATATTTACATTGTGCCAGGGGCCAAGAAAGACGCCTTTATGGGGCTTGTTGACGGCCTAAAATGCAAGCAACTCAAGATCGCAGTTTGTGCCAGACCGATAGAAGGGCAGGCCAACGAGGCCCTCATTAGATTTTTATCAGAGCAACTCAAGACAGCAAAATCAAACATCGTGATCATAAGTGGTATACGCTCCCGTAACAAAAAAGTTCTTATCCGTAATCACAGAATCGCAGACATGCCAGACGTCATTACAGCAGTGGATTAGTTTTGTGTAGTGATCGCCAGTTTATCTTCTCTGGTTCGCTCTGTGATGGAATTGCCTTGTAAGAGTGTTGCCACACTCGTGCAGTTGCTATCTGTCGCTGGTATCTGATGAGGTGTCACAAAAGTGCGACTTGGCTGACGAATCATGGTCTTTATGAATTATTTAACGAGTACGCGGTGTGAATCAGCTTGTTTCAGCTGCACCGCGTTTGCTTTTCTTTTTTCTTTGAACGACTCCAGAGGTCTTTTCGGATCTATGATGAAAATCTTTTTGAGCAGTTGAGCCGTCAACACTCAGACTCTTTCATTTCATGAGATGGCTCTGTTTCCCATTCCGATATTACTCCAGAAGCAGCCATCTATATGCTAAGATAAGCGGCACCGAGCTTCAGAGAAGAAGATTTATAAGCAATGCAGGGTCCATTTGTTCATTTGAGGCTACACAGCGCTTATTCCCTTTGTGAAGGGGCCGTTAAAATCCCAGAATTAGTCGGAGCATGCGCTAGACTCGCCATGCCTGCCGTAGCCATCACGGATACAAACAACATGTTTGGGATGCTTGAGTTTGCGACACTGTGTGCTGCCGGTGGAGTTCAGCCGATCCCGGGGCTTACGGTCGACATAAAATATGCTGGTGAGATCCATCCTGTGGTGCTTATAGCCCAGACCGAGAGCGGCTACAAGAACCTGATGAAGCTGATGACTTGCTTCTATATCAAGAATCAAGAGCAACCGCGGTTTGTAACGCTAGAGGATCTCTCAAGGCATAGTAATGGCGTAATAGTCCTCAGTGGAGGCTTCCAAGGCCCAGCAGGAGATCTCATCATGCATTCAAACCATGAGAAGGCTGCGCAATTTCTTCGCGATATACACGCTATATATGGAGACAGACTATATATCGAGATATCACGCACAAATGAGCCGGCAGAGAGTATTACAGAGAGGCATTTTATTGAATTTGCCATGCAGAACGGCATCCCGCTTGTTGCGACCAATGAGGTATTCTTCCTGGATAAGTCGATGCATGCATCTCACGATATCTTGATGTGTATAGCAGACGGAACATACGTTACAGTAAGGGACAGAAAGAGGGTTTCAAAGGAGCACTATCTGAAGTCTACACCCGAGATGTTTGAATTATTTTCTGACGTCAAGGAGGCAGTTGAGAATACTGCCATAATTGCTAGGAGATGTTCCTTCATGCCAGAGAAGATGGCTCCCATCCTTCCAAGCTTTATAAGCGAGTCCAGCCAAGATGATGAGGCCTTAATTGATAAGCAAGCGCAAGAAGGTCTTACAAGGAGACTAGAGGGCGAAGTGTTCTCGTCTGTTGAAAACGCCAATAGACCTCGAAAACAGGTGGAGACGGAGTATGCTGAACGCCTCAAATACGAGCTAGATCTGATCAAGAAGATGAAGTTCAGTGGCTACTTTCTTATCGTTTCTGACTTTGTGAAATGGGCAAAAACCATGGATATTCCGGTTGGCCCAGGTCGTGGATCTGGAGCTGGCTCCCTTGTTGCCTGGTGCCTCTATATAACAGACCTGGATCCGATCAAGTATAACCTGATCTTTGAGAGATTCCTGAATCCAGAGCGCATTTCAATGCCAGATTTCGATATAGACTTCTGTCAGAGGGGCAGGGATGACGTGGTATGCTACGTTCAGTCTAGGTATGGCAGAGAGAACGTCGCTCATATAATTGCCCTGGGAAAACTGCAGGCGCGAGCCGTACTGCGTGATGTTGGAAGGGTCATACAGATGCCATACGGCCAGGTGGATAAGATATCAAAACTTGTGCCTCAAAATGCTGAGAATCCGATAGATTTAGCCCAGGCGCTCGAAATAGAGCCTCAGCTACGGCAAATGATGGACGAGGACGATAGCGTCACATTTCTCATCGAGACAGGCTTACAACTGGAAGGGCTGTACCGTCATGCTTCGCTACATGCGGCCGGTATCGTGATAAGCAATGCACCAGTCGATGAGTTAGCTCCACTGTATTCAGATGGCGAATCTGAGCTTGCTATAACCCAATTCAACATGAAATACGTGGAATCTGCCGGACTTATCAAGTTTGACTTCCTGGGCCTGAAGACCTTAACAGTCATACAGGACACATGCAAGCATATCAAGAGATACAAAGGCATCGAGATCGATATTTCAAAGATCAGTTTTGAGGATGAGCAAACATTCAAACTCCTGTGTTCAACGGATGTTACTGGTGTGTTCCAGCTAGAAAGTGCCGGCATAAGGGACGTTATACAGAAACTACAACCAGACTGTCTGGAGGATATTATAGCCCTTATATCACTATACCGACCTGGTCCCATGGATAACATTCCGCTGTATATCGCCAGGAAACATGGAAAAGAAAAGGTGAAATACCCACATCCGCTTCTGGAATCCATCTTGAGCGCGACGTACGGAATCATGATATATCAGGAACAGGTGATGAAAACTGCCCAGGAGATGGGGGGATACAGCCTCGCCTCTGCAGACATACTACGCCGCGCTATGGGCAAAAAAAACAAGACAGAGATGGAGAAAAACAAGAAAATCTTCATTGAAGGGGCCGCAAAGAATAGCATTTCAAGCTCGGTTGCAGGCCAGGTTTTCGCTCTCATGGAAAAGTTCGCTGGGTACGGATTCAACAGGTCTCACGCAGCTGGATATGCCGTTATTTCATATCAGACTGCGTACCTAAAGGCTAATCATAGACGGGAGTTCCTCATTGCTTCGATGAACATGGATATCGCCAATACAGATAAGCTCTTTGGGTATATCCAAGACGCTAAGAAATGCGATATCGAGATCTTCCTGCCAGATATCAACCTATCTGAAGAGTATTTTGTTGGTGAAGGAGACAATGCTATCAGGTATGCTCTTGGTAGCCTCAAGGGCTGTGGCGTGACTGCAATGCGTAACATTGTCACAGAGCGTAAAAACAACGGTAAGTTCAAGGATATCTTCGACTTTTATAGGCGAATAAGCTCTTTAGGGCTCACAACGCGCCAAATAGAAAGCTTGATACTAGCCGGAGCTTTCGACTCGATGCATCCTAACAGAAGGCAACTCATGGAGTCGCAGGAAGCACTGATGCTACTGAGTCGCGACTGCATGACCAAGCAGAGGACACTTTTCTCAGACCACAGCGCAGATGTTGTTGATCTCAAGGACGTGCAAGAGTGGGAGACAATAACAAAGTTGGATTTCGAGAGGCAAGCCGTTGGGTTCTACATAAGCGCCCATCCAATGGATATATACATTGGTTCCCTACGCAAATTTAACATCACTAAGAGCCGCGATTTCGCGATCAGCGGTGATAGTATCACGGTTGCTGGTGTCTTGCTATCAAAGATGGAAAAACTATCGCGTAATGGCCAGAAATACGCTTATTTGGCCATCTCAGACCAAGACAGTATATTTGAGGCAATGATCTTTCCTGAGCCGTATGCGCGCTTCAGGGACCAACTGATAGTCGGTTCTCCAATTATCGTGGATATCGCAAAGAGGGTCGAAGCAGGAGCAACTAAATTTATCGCAAACGCCGTTAAGAATGTGGATGAGGCTATCGAAAACCAAAGAATTTATATCTGTGTCGACGAAACTTCAGATATAGATGCATTGTACGAAACACTTGCAAGCATTGAAGACGGAGGTAACGCTATCTCGTTCCTCGTCATGGGCCAGTCCGGCGAGGTAACAGAGGTGGAGACAAGGTATAGCAAGCGTCTCACTGCAGAGAACCGTCGAGCCATACTTCAGGTCCGAGGGGTTAGATTCTGGGAGTAGTGTGTTGTTACCTGGAAAGGAGCAATTATTGCCAGACAATCCTTTTGTTGGTCCACACATATACAAGCAATTGGGCTAGTTGCGCTTAGCCTATCGGTTTTGATGGATCCAAAGAGTTATTATAGCAAATGCGTGCGGCATCGGAGTGAGAATCCCATCGATTTCTGTTGTTGCGGCTATAAAGATCCGCCCCCTCTGCTGCACGAGACGTGCTATAATCCCGGCAAGGAACTTTTTTGCTGAGATGCCCCGTGAGCTCACTTTATGTCACTACCCCCATATATTATGTCAATGCGAAGCCGCACATTGGGCACGCGTACACGACGATTGCGTCCGATGTTTACGCCAGATTTCACAGGATGCTGGGATATGATGTGAAATTCACCACCGGGACAGATGAACATGGGAAGAAAATCGAACAAAGTGCCAGGAATGCAGGGGTAGCCCCTCAGGAGTTCACCGATAAGATATCGCAACTTTTTCAGGATCTGCTGCCGATTTTAAACATCTCTAATGATGACTTCATAAGGACAACCGAGCCGCGGCACAAGGCTGCTACACAGCATTTTTGGAATGTGCTGAGTGACAATGGCTACATATACCTCGGAGAATACGCTGGATGGTACGATATGCGTAACGAGGCATATTTCGACGAAGAAGAGCTGGTAGATGGCAAATCTCCATTTGGTGGGGAAGTGCAGTATATGACTGAGCCGTGCTATTTTTTCAAGTTATCTGCATTTCAGGAAAAGCTGCTGGATTTCTATGAGAAGAACCAGGACTTCATATATCCTACTCAAAGAAAGAACGAGGTGGTAAGCTTTGTAGAGCGTGGATTGAAAGACCTCGCTGTTTCAAGGACAACTTTCGATTGGGGAATCCCGGTACCAAAAGACCCAGATCATGTGATATATGTCTGGCTTGACGCATTGACGAATTACATGACATCAAATGGCTATCCAGAAAAAGACCAGAATAATGACGAATTTTGGGGAAACGTGATACACTTTGTCGGCAAGGAGATAGTCAGGTTCCATGCAATCTATTGGCCAGCATTTTTGATGGCGGCTGGGATAGCTCCGCCCAAAAGTGTAGTGTCTCATGGATGGTGGCTGAGCGAAGGTGAGAAGATGTCAAAATCTGTAGGCAATGTCCAGGATCCAGTAAAATACTGCAGACTATTCGGATCTGATGCGCTGAGGTATTTCGTCTTACGAGAGCTGTCATTTGGATCTGACGGTAATTTCTCATTAGCTGGCTTTATAGGAAGGTACAACTCAATGTTGGCGAATTCGTACGGAAATCTGTGCAGTAGGGTTCTCTCCTTCATCAAAAAATACTGTGATGGGAAGGTGATAAGACCAGGTAACACATGTACTGAAGACGCTGACTTTCAAAGAGAAGTGAGTGTAGCGTTGGAAGAGGCAGTACCTGCGATTCGTGAGTACGCATTCAGCAGGTATCTTGAAAAGATTGAGTACGCGATATCAGCTGCGAACCAATACATGGATCGGCAAAAGCCTTGGGCTTTGCGGGACACAGAGCCAACGAGGACGCAGGATGTGTTGTTCGTGCTCATAGAACAGATATACAAAATAACGAAATACCTATATCCGATCGTCCCCATTGCTTCCGAGAAGGTTCTGCGGCAGATAAATGTTCCGTATGAGTTGCGGCTCGATATCGATGACGGATTTGCAGATGTTGCGATAATAGGTGAGTTGGAGCCGGTCTTCCCAAAGATCGAAACAGAGGATTTAAGCAGGTTTGATGTCTTCGAAAAAGACTAAGAGCGTCGCAATCTTGGGGGCTGGTGCATTTGGCACCGCGCTTGCAATTATGTATTCCAGAGCACGTGATGTCGCCCTCTGTACGTGTTTTGAAGAACACATGAATGCCATGAAAGAATCTATGGAGAATGAGTATCTGCAGGACTTCAAACTTCCGCGTAACATAGACATTAGGACGACGGGTTCACTGCAATCTGGGCAGTTTGACTATCTCTTATGGGCCTTCCCAACGACTCCAACTCCTCAAATACTGGAAACCCTGAAGAGCACGATAGATGGCTCTTGTGTCGTTATTTGTTCCAAGGGGCTGTTGCAGGATGCCTCATTTCTGTTTGATGCGTTCGGAGCCGTGCTGCGGAGGTCTACGTTAGGCTATCTAGCTGGTCCGAACTTTGCCATTGAGCTTGCTAGAAATGCTCTCTCGGCGGCCGATATAGTATGCCAGAATATAGGTGATGCCGAACTCATGGCAAAAGATCTTTCCACGGAGTCCTTCAAGTTGTTTCCGTGCGATGATTTAGTGGGGGCCCAGATCTGCGGGGCCGTTAAGAACGTGGCAGCTATTGTTTGTGGAATGGCAATTGGCTTGACGTCGGCACAGAACACACATGCCGCGCTCTTGTCGTTTGCTTTTGCTGAAATGAAAAGCCTGGGTCTCAAACTGGGAGCAAAGGAGAAAACATTTTATGGGTTGTGTGGTCTCGGAGATCTTGTGTTGACCGCCTCCAGTGAAACATCAAGGAATCTGTCATTAGGTCTCAAGATCGCACATGGAGAAAGATTAGATGAGATCATGAGACGTACTCCTGCTGCTTGCGAAGGATATAGTACAGTGTCTCAAATAGTGAGTTTGGCGGTAAAGCATAACGTGGAGATGCCAATATGCCAGGCAGTCTGTCAAATATTGTTTGAAAACGCCAGCCCGGAAATTATCTTGGATGTCTTCAAATAGGATAACAGCCGTTGAACGAATAGCATTGCTAGTAGCTCTGATTCAAAAGTATTGCTTCGAAATCAAGACGCTGGACGCTGTAAGGCTTGCAAAGGACCTGGCTAACACGATAGATGAATGCAAGTTTTCAGACATACATGGAAGACTTGAAGATGAGTTCATGGCATTTTTCCCGGAGCATTGGACCAAGAGGACCCAATTTCTTCTAGTTGTATCGAGATATTGGCCAGAAATTCTGCACGAGCTGGGGAAAGACGATGTTGAGCCCAGACGGCATATTTTGTCGTACCATTCCTCTTCTTCTTCGCAATTTGTGTGCACGACGCGCGGCCTCAGTACTCAATTTGATCCAAGAGTATTGAAAAACAAGGTGCATATCATGGAGACAGAGGACATATTTGAGGAGATCAGCTTCATAACCAGCATTATTGAAGGTAATCCAGCGGGAGCGACCACAGCAATCGTGTCGCCATCCATGGCCTTCTCGCTTCTTTTGACATACAGATTAAAGGAAGAAGGAATGAGCTACACCTCGTACGTCAGCAACGAGATAGACGAGCTACCTCCGGGATTTTTACGTGAAATACACGAAAATTTCGAATTTACAAACGATGCGGAAAAAACTCGTATTGCAGACGAGCTATCGCCGTTTGCGGAGGTTATAAAATCGAGGAGAGCGGTTTCCATCGTTGGAATAGATGATATTAAGTTCTTGGATCAGGATCTTATCATCTGCACTGAGATGAATGAGAGCGTGTGGAGGCCTCTGGACAGTGGACAATACTGGCTTCACAGCGCACTTCATAAAAAACTTGGTCTCACACCAAAGACAAAGCAAGACATCGAGGATGACTTCTATGCATGTTTCAATGACGTAGCTGATGTGTACCTCTTAAGATCCAAAAGCGATGGCAACCTGAGATCGGATAAGAGCTCAATCCTCTCGAAATTTGAGGCAGTATGCCGCAAGCATAGTTGCAATGTTGACTACATAGATATCAGTAATCCCGCACCTGAAAGCTTCCAGACCACAAGCTACGTGATCAACAAAAGCTCATTTAAGTTGCCAGACAGGATTAGCACAAATGATGTTGATCTGTTGATGAGGAATCCTCTCGGATTCTATGCAAAAAAGGTCCTGAATCTGTGCTCGACTGAGCATGACGAAAACAAGGCAGAACTTGCAATCGCCTTCAAGAACTTCATGAAGTCGCGTCACTCCGGCTCAGAGGAATCTTTACAATTGCTAGAAGTTATAAAGGCGATCGATCCGTTTTGGTATCAAAAATGCCAAAGCATCTGTGATTGGTTTGATAGTACCATGGATAGCAACATTGTAGCTCACAGTGGCATACAGGGGCAGATAAGGCTGCATGATTGGTCTGATATCGAACTGTATGGAACCTGCGACAGGTTGGAGGAACATACGAAGTTTTCCAGACTAATAATCTATAAGATGTCGGCTGCAAACGCTGGTGTCGACATCTTGCATGGAGGAGATCACTCAGTCATGGCAACGTGCCTAATTGCTGAGGATGGTGGATTTGGTCCAGACGTGAGGCCGATCAAAGAGGTGCAAATCCTAGCTGTTGCGAGTAGTACGTTAGGAGACGCAGGCACCCCAATCGAAATCAAAAACTTCAAGATTTCATCCGACATGGTGGATGCGTTCGAGAAGAAATTATATGCGGTTCTAAGTGGCTATTCCGATCCTGGCATTTCAGCAACGATGGCGCTGGAGTGTGAAAGTGATTTAAAATACAACAAGTTTAAGCATTTTGAAAGGACGTAACCAGCATGAGTAAACTGATAGTAGGTAACTGGAAGATGAATGGAGATCTCTCGCTTGTTGATGTATTCCTTGATGGATTCAGAGATATAGACGTCGTCATTGCGTTTCCGAGCATCTTCACGGCATACGCTTGTCAACGTGCCACTGGTGCTCTGAAGATAGCTGCCCAAGATTGCTCGATTTACGATGATTTCGGTGCTCACACAGGAGAGATATCCGCAAAGATGCTCCGTGCTGCAGGTGTTCAACACGTGATTGTCGGACACAGCGAAAGACGTGCCTCCTGCTCTGCGTCAGATACCATACAGCACGTGTTCAAGAAGCTTCAAAACGTTATAGCGAACGATATGACGGCGATCCTGTGTGTGGATGAGAATTTTCATCAGTTGCTAAACGAAGAAACCCTGCGGCTCTTAAATCATGCAGCAGAGCGTATTATCGTGGCGTATGAGCCAATCTCAGCCATCGGCACTGGACACATTCCTGCACTCGCCGAGATTGCCGCTGTGATCGCCAAAATCAAGCTCCTCACGCCTTCTTCAAAGATTCTGTATGGGGGTAGTGTATCAGCTAGTTCTGCTGGATCTTTGTTCTCCTCACCGTCCATCGATGGGTGTCTAATTGGTGGCGCCAGTTTGTCTCCTGCAGAGTTGTTGCGGATTTATAAAGCCTCCCACGTTCTTTGCTAAATCTTCGCCTCTTGCTTCTTCGGGCCTGCTGGATGAAGGCCGACGAGCTGTAGATTGATTTCTTTTTTGAATTGGTTAAATTCAATTAAGGCTTTGCCGGTCAGCCTGTATGGCTCCCGTTTGATTGTTGTGAGCGGGTTTATTTGAGTGCCATCTCTTAGGACCTCATAATGAAGATGTGGCCCGCTTGTGTATCCAGAGGCTCCTGTGTACCCGATGATTTGCCCCTGGGATACCTGCTGTCCCGGCCGAACGACTATTCTGCTGAGGTGGCCATATGCTGTGCTGATCCGTGGAGTGTGGCGTATCCTGACGTACCTACCATATCCTGACCACATGTTTGCTTTTTGCACAACTCCTGCTGAGGCTGCCTTCACAGGCGTGCCCACCCTGGCCGATAGATCGATGCCAGTGTGCCGCTTATATCTGCCAGATATCGGGTGTCGTCTCACCCCATAATGTGACGTAATATGCATAGCCGACAGTGGAGGGATGAGCTGAGCCCTGCCACTATTAGCCTGGTTGAGGACTAGCCCATTCGCATCGATATATTCGTTCTTTTCGCCGACCTTATAGTTGTATATCCTTTTAATTTTCCCCTCCACAAGTGCCGAGATATATAATAGCTCAGGGTTCCCAACGCAGTTACCTTTTTCATCATATAAATCCCTGTACAGCACCTCAAATTCCAGTGGCTGGCGTGATTGCCTGCCAAGAAGAATATTTGAGAGGCCTCTTAGCGTTTCTCTTGATATTGCCGCTTTCATGCCGCATCTCTTCAACGACTGCGCTGGCTCGCTCGGTAACAGTTTCCCAGAGACGGTGCGTATAACTTTTTTGATCGGCATCTCTACCTTTGCCGCGCTAAATCCGTTCTTTTTTCTTGTTACAACAATCTTATGTCTGTAATTCTGGGCTATCTCTAAGCTTGTCAATTTTAGCTCACCTGTTGGATCCTCGCTGCCATTGACCACTACCTCTTGTCCCACCTTTATATTTCTTAGATCGTATGCTTTCGCTAAGGCGCTTGTTGCTTTGTGTACATCCGTCTTGTTAAAGCCCAGCTTCGTTAGCTCGGTCGATAGAGTACCGCCTTTATTTATTTTTATCGCTAGCTGCCCAGACGCAGGAAATGCCTTTGCTTTCTGCTCTGCGACCTTGGGTTCCTCCTTCTCTTGGGCCAACGCTGCTTCCTGTTCAAGCTCTGGGGCGATCGCAACTCTGCCATCAGTTGATTTTGTTGCCGACTCATCTCGTTGGACCTTCTCGATTACCTCATCTTCCCCAGCCAAGACGTCTTCTTCGCCGAAATCTTCTACACCAACACGAGGAGGAACATACGATACATACTCCGTTACCGCTATAGAGATAGCAGCTGAGAGTAACAATATGCTTAAATAATTAGAGCGTTTTGCTATCACTCCGTTCATCCATCTGACTCCATCCGGTACGACTTAATTTTATCATTTTTCCGCGATATTTACAAAATATTTCGACAACTTAGATCTTGTTCCGCCATGCACCGCATCAACATAGGCAACACATGCATTATACGCAATAAGTTCGGAATCGGCAAGCTGTTTTGAAAAAATTCTTATCTCTATGCCAACTATGCGCCATGTACAGTTGGGAATTGATCTGAAAAAAGGTAATGGATAACTGATAACGGATCCTTCACACATTTCGTTATGCAAGTAGTCTTACACATGCTGGAATGCGACGTATCCAGTAGATTTTGTAGAAAATAGCAAAAACAAGCCGTGGAGAAGGGGAGGATTATACTAAGCTAGGCCGTGCGAAGCTCATGAAATCTGTGTGTTGGTCCACACAGAAAACAATCGGGATTTCCAGAAGAATTGTGCATGCGTCGTGTTAAGCTGCAATGTGATAGATTTTACATATCCGTAAATTTAAGCTAAGATTGCACGTGAAGATCGGTACATGACGCAAGCGAAGCGTATGAGATTCTGGAAAAAATTCTGGACAGCAGTTTTTGCTATGATGACGCTGTGTCTAATGCAGGTGTATCTGACAGAGATTGGCAAGCTAGAATTCTCTCTTTTTGGCGTCGAATTCGCGGTAGGCCTGTACATGGTCGCGATGTTTTTGGTCCTATTTTGGCTTGTGTACTCAACGCTGAAAGCGTTGTGTGTCTTGGTTGCATCCCTGTTTACTAAAAACAAGAATGCGGATGAGATCAAATCTGTCACCGGTATAGTCGGGCTTGTGGTTGCCGATGATCACGACTTCGTCAGTGCATTTGATAAGACGTCAGTTCTTGACCACTTGAGAATAATAAAGACCGCACTCGCACTACGGCGTGGCCTATTGACCAACAAGAAGGTGGAGATGACTGGTCTCCGGTGTGTGGATATATACATCCTCAGGCTTGAACTTAAGAGGTACATAAAAGATGGAGAGCTTCACGGCGCCATCGGTGTAGCAAATGTAGCAATCAAGAAGTATGCGGAATATGTTAACGTGATCCAGGAGGAGCTTCTTGAAACTGCCATTATTGCGCGAAAGAATGGGATTTCCCTGCATTTTGATCCAAGGAAGTTCAAATTCAATCTGACTCCCTCGTACGCAGAGCGCTACATGCTAGAAATGGAAAGGCTGGACTTCCAGCTGGAGCCTGACCCGCGGCAGAAACAAAGGCAAATTGAGAAAATGCTAAAGAAATATGATGGAAATCACGAGGTACTGCTGTGGTTTCTGAAGTTTACAAACACCAATGAATCGATTAAGTACGATGACGAAAGGGTCTTGTCGCACATGAAGTCGGTCCTCTCGAAGAGTCCAGTTCGTTGGCTTGCGCCACATTTACTAAATTTGAATAGAAAAGATATCTTTGAGGTTGCCCAGGAGCAGATGGCCTCAGTTCCAGAATCCAACTTGGAAAAGCTTTGGCTGTTGCTAGAGCTTGCCACACATCTTGGATTTATCACCAAGGCAAAGGATCTGATCTGGTCAATTGCAAAGCTTGACAAAACAGCAGATCTCTTCAAGTTCTATGCTAAGAATGCGGAGTCTTTTGCCTCTTATCCGGAAGTTACAGAAATTATGCGGGAGAGGGCGAATTGCGTGTCAGAGTCCTGAGGTTACGCCAGGGGGCATCCCTCCCATTGTATAGCACACCAGGAAGTGCTGGGGCAGACCTTAGTGCTTGTTTAGAGGAACCGCTAACAATCCCACCAGGTGGCATAGCCACTATTCCAACCGGTCTTGCAATCGAGATCCCATCTGGCCATGCTGGGGCCATTTGCTCGAGATCTGGTCTAGCTTCCAAGCACGGTATCGTTGTGCTAAATTCACCTGGGATTATCGATTCCGATTTTCGAGGGGAGTGCATGATCATATTAATGAATCATTCAGTTGATTTGTTCCGGCTTGAACATGGATCAAGAGTGGCCCAGCTGGTAGTCTTCGCTTATTTTAAATTAGATTTTTTCACTTCCCAAGGACTCTCGTCATCCGCTCGCGGTGACAAGGGTCTTGGGTCGTCTGGTATTTAGTTCGTCAGTCCGAGTATTGCCAGATGGATCGATGTCATCGGCTCGTTGAATGCATCGACGATTTCGTAGTCATCGTAGTAGCTTTTGAGATCGGTGCCAATATCTGGTCGTGATTTAGATTCATCTTGATCAGGGTTGATCAGTGTTAGATGAAGTATTTGAAAGTTCGTATTTGCCGCGCTTTTAGCTGTGTGGTAGCTCCGTTGATTCATGGCGTATCGCTTGAGTGGTTGGGTGAGATTTTGACCAGTGATCACTTCTGTTTCTTCATCATATTCCCATGCTACGCCGATGGTCCGAATGCAATCGTTTATCTCAGTAGACGAGATATTCATTTTTTGTTGTCCTAACTTCATTCGATAAAATTTTTGTGTTAATGGAGCCTCTTTTACTTCTTTCAGGTCCTGATTATTCACCATTCGAATTATGTGGATTAGTTCGTGAGCTAGCTGTTCATCATTTTCGGGTGGCTTTTGAGCTGTACATTTCTTGGTCATGTTAGATATGTATGCGCATCGGTCACTCTCTTGAGTGAACATATTATTGTTATCGCCTGGGAAGACATACATCTCATATTTGTTATGCTCGCCAGTCTGGACCTTCCTAGCCCCGGCTTGTATAACTTTACTTGATTTCTCACTGAATTGGTCTGTGACGTTGATTATATTGCCCTTGCAAATCGTTATTTTGTTAGTTAACTTTCCGGTGTTTTTGTATGCTAGCAAAGTCGCAAGAATTTGCCGGCCCACAGAATTGCTTGCAGTGTCGGCTATGGCTTGGTAGACTTTGGGCGCGTATGTAGGAACTTGTCCATTCACTCTTTTCATGGCAAACAGTTCTGATTTAGATTCGGTCGCAAGAGCTTCGTTATCGAGTCTTATGTACTCTTCATATTTAGTTCGCTCCAGCGTGCCAGCAACTGGAATATCAGCTGCTTCCAGTACAGGATTCAATAGAATCCCTGATATCCCTAACCTAAAGCACCATTTTAAAAATTTCATCTTTTTCATATCTATTAAACCTGTAAAGCCAAAAACTACATCACCATAGTATCACATAGTGGAAAGATTTGCTATAAAAGATTTGCTATAAGAGTAATCTCGTATTGTTTTCTGTTTTTCGCAGGTGGTTGCACAGAGTGCTGTACCAGAGTCCCGGTCTCACTGCCTACCGTCTCGTCGTACAATCCAATCTACGTAGGAGGACATGCCACAAACCACGGGTTTCTCTTGTGCTGTGTGGAAAATATGGTACAATGCAGTCCGGTCTGGACTGAAGCTACAGAAAATGGAGAAACTGGTAGATGAAGATTGGGATAAATGGGTTCGGTCGCATAGGCAGGATGATTATGCGGGCGTACGTCGAAAGTCAGAAGCATAATAATTTGGAAATTGCCTGTATCAATGACCTAATGGACAAGAAGACGAACTGCCATCTGCTGAAATATGATTCTGTTCATGGACAGTTTAATAGCGCTATTCACGAAACTGATACCGGCATTTCTGTCAGTGGCAAAGAGATTGTGATGGTTTCTGAGCGGGAGCCAGAGAAGATAAATTGGTCCAAGTATGGCGTAGATCTCGTGCTCGAATGCTCCGGAGTCTTCACCAAAAAAGTGGATGCTTACAGGCACATCACAGCTGGTGCCAATAGAGTGATAGTATCGGCTCCTTCAGAGGGTGCTGATATGACAGTGGTATATGGTATAAATCATAGTGGCATTGAGGAAAAACACCAAGTGATCTCTAACGGTTCGTGTACAACGAATTGCCTTGCTTTGATCGCACACATCATCAGTCGTGCATTTGGCATAAGGAGCGGATTTATGACAACGATACACGCGTACACAGGCGATCAACGCCTGATCGACACGGCCCACAAGGACCTGCGTAGAGCCAGGGCAGCTGGATTGTCGATGATTCCCAGTACCACTGGCGCAGCGCGCGCGATTGGTCTTGTTTTGCCGCATCTTGACGGGAAGCTTGATGGGGCATCCATCAGGGTTCCAACTTCAAATGTTTCACTTGTGGATTTGAAGTGTACCCTCGGGCGCCTTGCAAGCGTAGAAGAAATCAATGATACGATGAGAGCAGCATCAATTGATGAACAGAAGGGAATCCTCGGATACAGTGATGCTCCGCTAGTGTCGTGCGATTTTAACCACTCCAGCTTCAGCGCAATATTCGATGCCACCGGTACCACCATCGTTGATGGTACTTTTTGCAGGGTCACAGCGTGGTATGATAATGAATATGGATTTGCAAATAGGATGCTGGATTTGGCTAGCTTCCTCGCAGAAAAACAATAGTGCCGATTTTGTCTTGGGATGTCTGCTAATCTCAAAGGACTAACATTTATTAATGGTGTCGTCATATGCTGGCTCGCTTTGGCGATGGCAGTGCCCCTCGTATACGATATTTTTCTTTGTGAGGGGGCCTGTGTCAAAATATTCGTCTCCTCAATAGCTGCATGCATTTTTTGGGGTGGCTTGATGGTCCTGTCCTGTGCGTCTCAACAAAAGCCGACTTTTTCGCAGAAGGATTCTTTTCTGCTTGTCATTTCACTCTGGTGTGTTATCTCCATTATCAGTTCCTTGCCATTCTACCTTTATTCTGATGTGCGGCTGTCGTTTGTGGCGTCGCTGTTCGAGTCTGTGTCCGGGATAACGACGACGGGGGCCACAATCTATCCTGATGTTGAGATTTTACCTGAAGCCATCAATTTATGGAGGTTCATACTGCATTTCATTGGAGGGATAGGAATCGTTGCAATCGGTATTGTTGCACTTCCTGCGATGCGTCTTGGCGGGATGCAACTATTTTGGGCTGAGAATTCGGACAATACTGAAAAATTCATGCCAAAGGCATCGCAAATAGCTGGCGTCTTCGCGTGGATATACATCACCATGATCCTGATATTCGCTCTCCTCTTGAAACTCAGTGGAATGAACATATTCGACTCAGTGTGTCACAGTATCTCATCTATCTCAACTGGCGGCTTCTCGACGAAGAACGCTGGTATCAGCTGGTACAAGAGCGGAGTTATCGAATTTGTTATATCTGGCGCAATGTTTGTTGGAGGCTTAGCATTCCTGGAACTAGCTAGGTGTTTCAAAGGACGTGGTAATCGCATCTTCAAAATCCAGCAGATTCGTGGCTACTTCAGGATAATCTCATGCATGATCGTAATCCCAGTTATCGCAAAGGCCATTTGGGGCGAGTTTCCTCATACATTCAAGAAAATCTCAGATCACATTTTACAGGTCGTGTCAGCTGTCACTACGACCGGATACTACTACTCCGATAGCGATATTGCACCCCCCATCCTCTTCATGATTGTCGCGATAATAGGTGGTTGTTCTGGGTCTACAACAGGCGGGATCAAGATTTTTCGTGTCCAGATACTATATGCCGTGGTCAAGCATTGGATACGCAAAGCCACTAGCCAATACAATGTAAGCATCCCAAAGTACCAAAATCAAAGGTTAACTGATGATCTCATTCAGTCCGTCGTTACCATGATCGTCCTATTTGTCATAACATTCTTAGTAAGCTCAATTGCTTTGTGGTGCGCGACGGACCGCAGTTCGCTCACATGCTGCTACTCAGTTCTGTCATGCCTTTTTAACCTGGGCTTCGAGGCCCGCTTTTCAACGTATTCCCCAGTTGCACACTTGATCTTCATTTGCGATATGATTGTCGGTAGGCTTGAGGTTGTCCCTCTGTTCGTAATCCTGAGCCAGAGCTTTTGGAAACGGTAGCGAATGGCGCGCAAGATTGGATGAATGTCGAATGGACGGAAATTAGGACGGCCACGTGATCAAGCCTCCAATTGCAGTTTCAAAATCACTCTTAGTCTGCCATCTGGAGGAATCATAGTCTGATAGGTTGAGTGAGGTGAGATTGAAGTAATACGTACGATGTGATAAGC
>JAIRMJ010000018.1 GCA_031258785.1 Holosporales bacterium
AGAGATCTACGTAAGCTAGTTTAGATCTCCTAACTTTAGGTCCCATAGCTGAATCATGTACGTAATTACGCTCCTTCCATTTTGCAACAGTAGTTGGAGAGATAGAATACATTGCAGCAGGAACCTTTAGGCTCTCTTTACTATTTTGTATCTCTCAACGTACTGCCTCAGTTATTTTGGCGCAGCCATGTAAGACTTGTCCCATATTTCACTTCTCTAGTTGGTATCAATATCTTCACTCTTCGGGACTATACATCTAGTTCACCGACTTTTACGGCTGAACTGCCTATCCAGACAGACTCGTCTTACCATATTTTTGGTTAACGAGGTGTTAATACAGCGAAAAAAGTTCAGTGGTTGAAGAGTGGAATACGGTGAACGGGTAACACTATGGAGGAATACGGCTACTGAGATGACGTACGAAAAATTTACCTAGTGACTGCCGCTGATATCCTGTATATCCAACTTGGGAGGTTTTCGCTGGAAAGGGTCATGAACCATAGCATCAACGTCTTCACTTCATGCTCAAGCAAAGTTCTATTTGTTTATTGTTTAATATCTGCTCGAATTTCAACAAATTTGTACAAACTTCCACGATTTTTTTATAAAATAGTGCTAACCAAATGATCGGATGGTGCTTATCACTAGCATAGGCTGAAGGAAAAATGGCAGATAATAGCAAAAAAATTTCTCCGATACCGCTCTGTATCAACTGGCATGAGGGGATGTTGCTATCTCAGCACCATTTCCAACAGAACGACCTGAGAAATTTCCGTGTTTTGGCTGAGCAAATTAGCCTTCTCTCTTCAAATCACTTCGGTATACGGCACCTGCGCACCGACACGGTATCGTTAACTGACGGACTATACAGAGTTAGGGAACTTGAGGCTGTGTTCCCAGACGGCTTGATTTTTAGTTTTTTCCCAGAAAAACACGCAGGACTGCGACCTCTTGAAATTGATCTGGCTGGATGCATGCAAGAAGATGTAAACGAGGCAACCATATACCTTGCCATAGCAGAGAGCTCGGACGATGTTTCGCCTATCCTTGGACATCCGCACAGATTCTATTCCATAGATGGAGGATTGGTCTCAGACGACAACATCAAGGAAAATGAAGTGAGAATCCCAAGACTTTTCCCGAATGGCTTCCTTTGCACAGGAGATTCTGTTCCGGAGTTTTGCACCGGGTTTCCATTATGTAAGATCATCAGAATCGACGGAGTCTATCACGTCAAGAACTGGACACCACCGTGTTTTTTCATTGAGAGGCACTTTCCTCTTTGGAAGAGGTGCGAGAAGCTAGCGATCTCTATCAGGGAAAAGGCAGTGTACCTGGCCGAGAAATTGAAGAATTCATCCATCGGTGGCACATCGTATGAGACAGGCCACATCTTAAACCAGATCACCACGATCATGCCGGGCTTGGAAGCGCTTGTATATAGCAACGATATAAGGCCATACGAGCTATATCAAAAACTCTCAGATGTCCTAGGGGCAGTCGCCGTCCTGATTCCAACAGACATGGTGCCAGTAATGAGACCGTACGATCAACAGGATATAGATGCGTGTTTGTACCCGGTCATAGACCTGATTGAGCACTATATCTCCATCATAGAGCGCGGTTTCTCTGTGATTCCATTTAATAGGAAAGAGAGGTTCTTTTACGTCTATATGAGCCAGGATAACATAAACAGTGCAGCCAAGTTTAGCAAGCTATACGTTGGCCTCAAAAGCCAGAAAACTGTCGATGTCTCAGAAGTTGATCTCTGGATGAGAGATGCTGTGATAGTTTCAGATTTTGCGGTTGATACTGTGAGGACGAAGCGCATTAAAGGGGCAGACAGAACCATTTTAAAGCAGGAGATTGTCTCCAGAATACTCCCAGGCATAGGGGTAACACTGTTCGAGATTGATATCGATGAGAGGTTCATCAGGGGGGAGCAGAATCTGCATATCTTCAATCCAGGGAACAACGCCAAAATACAGCCCAGTGAGATAATCCTGTACCTTCCACGAAAAGAGGTAACGCGATGAATTTTCAGGCTAGTGAAAGCGCGATAGTGCACGGATTTCAGACGTTCTATTATGAATTGCTGAGACAGAAAGAAAAAGCCTTGAGTCTGTGCTTTTCGCCAGAAATATCTGACAACCCAAGTGCTGAGCCTGGCGCAAAGGACGACGATCTCAAAAAGAAAAACGAGATAGATGGCACAGTTATAGAGATCCAAAAGAAGATGCTTCACGTGATAGAGAGCGTGACAAACACGATGCGTCTTAAGTCTAGGGGTTTGCCAAAATACGTGGTAGATGCGAAATACATAATGACAGTCCTGGCAGATGAGATTTTCCTGAACCTGCGATGGGAAGGAGCAAAATTTTGGAGATTTACACTTCTCGAGAAGCAACTATTCCAGACTGAGATCGCTGGTGACAAGTTCTTCTCTATGATGGATGAAATAGTCTCCAGCGTGGAGGATAACGACATAGCCTTTCTGTATCTAATGGCACTAAGCTTGGGGTTTAAGGGCCGTTATGGCGGTGTAGAGAACGCCGAGGAACACATATCATGGTATAAGGATAGGCTATACATTCTCCTGAATACCAGGCCAGTACGCTTATTCTTCCCCGGTAAGCCAATGATGATAGAATCATGTTACGAGTACACAAACACAACAGATAGCGAGTCATGTATGCCAGACTCGAGATTTTGGTCTTGGTGTATCATCTCCACAGTCTTCTTATACATTGTGATCTCATACTGCGTTTGGTATGGAATTACAGGGGAGATAGGAGATCTCTTGCGTGAGATTGCCAAGCAAACGAGACAGGGTCCTGTTATATGAATTTTTTTGAAAAGTTCATAGGTAACATAGCGGCAGGTCTTAAAAATGGCGCTCTGCCGTTCCCTGTCATAATTGGGATAGTCCTGTCAGTCGCCTTCCTCGCTATGCTTGGAATCACGATCTTCACACTCATCTCAATCAAGAGGGCGGAACTTAAAGCAAAAAAAGCCTTCAATGTGCCGCCATCTGCAACTCCTGGGGCAGATGCAGAGGATAAAACCGATCCAAATGCTCCAAGTCCGTGGCCTATTGGCGAGTGGTTAAATAAGTTCCTTATAGGCAGAGGATACATAAGTGCCAACAGTATCGTGAAGTCATTCTTCAAAACGCTGGATTATCTGAAGACTTCCCTAGGAGATGGGTACAAATACAAGCTGCCATGGTACACGATAATCGGCAGCAGCGGGACAGGTAAGTCCTCCTTGATGAATGGGTTTACACAAGACGAGATATACAGCGACGAAGGCGAAGAATCTCCGTGCACGTGGTGGTTTCTGAAGAATGGGGTTGTCCTCGATATCAGCGGAAACGTATTTCTGCCACGCAGCGGATTTGATGCGGATGAAAACAGTTGGAACATTATTCTGAACCTCCTCTCTAGATACAGAGCTGCGAAACCACTGAATGGGATAATCCTGACGATAGACGCAAATGAGCTGTACGGCAAGCAAAAGCTAGCACCAGAAGAACTGAACAAGAGAGCGCAATACATGGCCAGGAAGTTGAATTTTGCTCAAAATTATATTGGGATGAAACTGCCTATCTACATCGTAGTAACAAAAACCGACATAATTCCAGGGTTTCAGAGTTTTTGTTCAGAGATACCAGTCCGTAATAGGGACAATATGCTGGGATGGTCTTCCCCATACTCGATCGAAACCATCTATAGCTCAAAAATGATCGATGAAGGATTTGCGACATTGGAGAACGAACTAAATGAACTAATGATGGAGATTTTCTCTGAGAATACAGTAACTTCGTCTCGCGATGGGGTATTTGTGTTTCCAAGTGAGCTGCTTGCAATTAAACACCCACTAGCTGCGTATATCGACGCCATCTTCAAAAGTTCATCTACAGAAGAGAAATTTTACTTAAGAGGCTTCTATTTCACTGGCGACAGCAAGATGATACCGCTTCCGCAAATTGGTGGAGACACAAGTTGGAATGCGATGGCGATGGTAGGTACACCGGATGCAGGCATCAACGAGATGGGGCAAATGACTCCAACAAACGGAGATGAAGGCACGATGCAAAAGAAAATTTTCTTCTTCGAGGATCTTATTTCGAAAAAGATATTTGCTGAGGAAGGCATAGCAACACCAATGCGTTCAAAAATACATCAAGCAAACAAATCTATATTTATAGCAAAAATATCCACAGTGGCATTTGTGATTATTGGAAGCTATGGACTATTCAAGGCGAATGATCAACTACAGCGCGATAAAAATTCTATCTATCCGTCTCTATTCAAAATATCCTCAATGATCAAGGATGCAAGTGACCTAACATATCGTAATCTTGCAAAAGAAGGAAACAATCTTTTAGCTAATTATGCGAGCCAACTGCTGACCATGATGCAACAGATGTCGAATTCAGGGTTTTCATCTATATTCGTGCCGGCTTCATGGTTCAGTTCCATTCATCGTGACCTGACTGAGACGCTCAGGGCCTCGTACCAGCGAGTCGTTGTGCGCACCATATACATGAATCTAGTTCTGAAAGCCAGGGAGTTGCTAAACATGGTCCCGAAGCACGAATCGAACAGCATCGCTGAACTGCTAAATCCAGCTGCAAGCGCCGAATACAGGCAACTGAAGGATTACGTATTTGGCTTGATTGAGCTCTCAAAAAATATAAAGAAATTTGACTCTTTGCGTACCTCAGGCGATCCAAAGGATCTAAACGAGCTAGTGGAATACACGTTCCATGGAGAGCTACCGCAAGAATTTTTGGAAAACTACCAAGAGTTTCGCAGGATCCTAATGAATACGCCGTTCCCACACATAGATCTCGTGCCATATAAGCAGACGGCCTACAACAATCTGATCAATCTATTTCAAAATTATCTGGATACGATCTTTACGACAAGAGCCGAAAATGGCACCATTTCAGTGCTGAACAAGTTTGTTAGCAAGCTCACGAGACAAAACATCAGGGATAAACCAGAGTGCAGAGAAATTCTGAAGTTTGCCGGGGATCTTATGGCAGTTTGTAAGGTCCTTGGAAAAGAAGGCGAAACGTGGCTCGACAAGCCAGTATACGAGCCGGATAGCGAGTATGATGAGCTTTTGGACGGGATTGAGACCCTATTTGGCAAAGACGTTGCCCAGAAGCTGCTGGATATCACTGCTATAAACTTCGGGTATCTGCGGGCTCAGCTTGCTGCATTCAACAAAACCCTCAGTAACAACGGAGTTAGTCCACTAAAGGCGCAGACTGAAGAGCCACCAGTAACGAGTGGGATCTATCTGATAGAAAAGTGCCTGTCCTTGCTTTGTTCAGAGTCATTTATGGAGGTTCCTGGAGACTACCAGCTGATCACAGAGATTCCGGAAGGCAAGATGATATTCTGGGACGATGATCTCGTGCAAAGAGCATACGAGATGGGCAGACAGTTTGAGCAATTCATGGCAACTACCATAAAAGATTTTCCCAAATCTATGCAGGAGGGCATTGCCCTCATATCCAGGTCCAATCTGTGTGCCCTCATTGCCAGCACAATCGCCAAAGCACAGAGCCTTGTTGATGCTCCAAGCGGAATAACGCCAGAAATAACATCTGAAGAGATACTGCAGAAGCAAGTTGCTGAACTCAAGGGAGTTGCTCCACGCTTAGTCAATTTGCTGACAATCTTGCGTGGAGACAAATTTGGGTACGTCTTTGGCAACTTAAGAAGTGTTCTGAATCGTGTTGGATTTTCGCTGCTTGGGCATATCGAGAAACTGCTTGAAAATCAGAAGCCGTACTGCCCAGCGAACGTTACATTCAACTATTGGGATGGAGCGCGCGGAGCAGGCCTGGCAGCTTTTTCTGCAGCAGATACCGAGGAACTTCTGCTATACCTAAAACTGCAGCGCAATATGATTTCACGATTGGCGCTTGATTTTGCTCATATAATAGTAGAATTCCTAAATGCTGAGATCATATATGACAAAAATTACGGGAATCAGGCTCTTCTTTCGAAATGGACCAGAATAGTCGAGAACGTGCAGCGAGCTGCTAAGAAAGATCCGACAAGTTCAGTCCTAACCCTCGAAAAATTCATAAGGAAAACTCTTAACGAATACGATCTAGATAACATAACAACAAAGATGCCGGCCAAGGAGTTACGTGGCGAATCAGGTGACTACTTCCTCGGACTTATGAAGGAGATAAAGATCGGGCTCATGACGCGTGCCGAGGTCCTTATTAGGAAACGCAATATAGAGCGCTACAAGTCGCTCCGTGACTATTACGTCAAGCACATCGAAACAAAATACCCGTTTAGTAACTATGACAAGACTCAAAGGACAGCCATGGACGCCGATCTCGATGCAGTGAAGAGCTTCTTCAAAATGTATGACGAGTACGGCGGGACTCCAGAAAAGATCCTGGATCAGATCTACCAACTTGGCAGCGATGCGGCTGCTCCGTACGAATTCCTCAAAAAGATTCACGAATTACGCCTATTTTTCGGGGACTTCTTCAACTCTCAATACGAGACGCTAAAAGTCAAATTGGAGATAAACTTCGACGTCAACAAACGCGACGAACAAAATACTGAATATCTAGTAGATAGGGTTTTTAAGCCAAGCAATGAGGCAACAATTGAACCAATAAGCCAAGAGAAAGGGGGGATGTGGTACCTTGGAGGACCAATAGAGATGGACTTCAGATGGGCTAGCGGAGATGCGCACGCAGATAAACCAACGTATGACCAAAATGATCCGGACATAATTCTAAGTGAGAACACTGCAAAGATCCAGTGTGTCGGAACTTGGTCAGTTTTGAGGTTCTTGCAAAAATATAGAGCAGAATCGGTGAATGCCGGCCAGCTTGCGCCAAATCAGGTCCTCTTATGCTTCAGGGTGCCATTGCACACTGGTAAGATTGCAAAGATCTACGTGGGCATAACGCCGACGATTCCTAAGAAACCAGGGGATCCATCGGTCGTTAGCTTAAAAGTACCGACGACACCTGGCAAAATGCCTGAGCTGCCGGCTTCTGTGGAAGCAGTCGCCTCAGAGGCTGTTTTGATTTCGAAGATACGTTCAGAGACGCCAGTTGACACAACTGACAACAAAAAGCAAAAAACAAGTGAAGAGCCTGAAGAGCCAACTGAAGAAGAGGAAAACGTCGGAGAGGCCGTGGAGATTGAAGAGACAGTTTCTGAATCAACTGAGGCATCCACTAAAATGGCTAAGCAAGATGATAAGGAGCGAAAAAACAAAATACAAGACAGAGAGGTAAAGAAACTCCTAGAATCTCCGGAACTGCTTGAGACAGAGCCAGTGATAGAAGTAACGGAAGATGCCATTGGGTAGAGAGCAAATTTCTTATATGCGGCTCTTTGGACGGCCTTCTTTGGATTTTAATAAGAGATCCGAATCGTCTAAGGACTTTATTCCAGTTTCCCAGTCGCGTCGTTTCGTTTTAGGTGATTGTTTTCAGAGGCACATCAGGTAGGGGGGCTTGGTCGTCAGTGCCATCAGCCGAGAGTATGCTCGTAGTTGTATGTTGTTCCTCACTTGTCGTGTTCTCCGCGGCCAGTGAGCCGGGGCTCTATGACCCGGCGGAAGCAGCTATTTCCTCATCATTTTCTGTGATTATCTATAACTGCTTTTTCCCGGCGACCGACAGCATGCAGTCGCCGGGATGGCTGCCCGGCTTATTTGTTATTGCTTCCACGTTATTTCGAGTGCCCCAGCCGAGAAGTAGCTCAGTACATGCCTCCTCCCATACCGCCCATTCCATGCGCACCATCAGGTATCGCCTGTTTTGGCTCCGGTTTTTCAACGACAACACATTCCGTTGTTATAAGTAGCCCAGCTATTGAGGCCGCGTCCAGCAGCGCTGTTTTCACCACTTTCGTTGGGTCAATTATCCCTGCTTTTATCATATCTACGTATTTATTAGTGTTAGCATCATACCCGTGATTGAAGTCCGAGTTCTCTTTGATTGTGTGTATCACGACAGAGCCCTCGACTCCGGCGTTATCTGCTATCTGCTTTGTCGGTGTCATTAATGCTTGTTTTATTATGTTGACGCCCATCTTTTGGTCTTGGTTGTCAATTTTTATTTCATCTAGTTTCTCTATAGACCTCAGTAGCGCCACACCGCCACCAGGCACTACACCCTCCTCGATTGCTGCCTTTGTTGCATGCATCGCGTCGTCAACTCTGTCTTTCTTCTCTTTTACTTCGACCTCTGTGGCACCACCAACGCGTATCACGGCCACACCGCCCGCCAGTTTCGCGAGCCGTTCTTTCAGCTTCTCTATATCGTATTCAGATGTGGAAGTGTCAATCTGTGCCTTGATTTGCCCACAGCGAGCTTGAATGTCGGCTTTCTTACCGGCTCCCTCGACGATCGTGGTATCATCTTTTGTGATAGTGATCTTTTTTGCTGATCCGAGCATCGTTATGTTTACGTTTTCAAGTTTGATCCCGATGTCTTCTGAGATTAGCGTGCCACCTGTCAAGATTGCTATGTCCTCCAGCATGGCTTTGCGCCTATCTCCGAAGCCAGGAGCTTTGACAGCTGCCACTCTGAGTCCGCCTCGCAGTTTATTCACGACGAGAGTCGCTAGGGCTTCTCCCTCTACATCTTCCGCTATTATGAGCAGAGGTCTGCCAGATTGTACAACAGCCTCCAACACAGGGACAAGAGGCTGTAGGCCGGTCAATTTTTTCTCATGAATTAGGATGTACGGATTTTCCAGCTCAGCGATCATTTTTTCTGAATTTGTCACGAAGTACGGGGAGATATACCCTCTATCGAACTGCATCCCCTCGACCACATCTAGTTCAGTCTGAAAAGATTTCGCCTCTTCTATCGTGATAACACCTTCTTTGCCAACCTTAGACACAGCATTCGCAAGCATGTCGCCAATCTCTTTCTCTCCATTCGCAGAGATCGTTCCGACCTGGGCTATTTCCTCGTTTGTTGAGACAGGCCTTGATTTGGCTTTTAAAAACTCAACAGTTGCATCGACAGCTGCGTTTATTCCCCTCAAGAGATCCATTGGGTTCGCGCCTGCCGCCACTGCCTTAATACCCTCAGTAAGAATCGTCTGTGCAAGGACGGTTGCCGTTGTCGTGCCATCTCCTGCCAGGTCTGATGTCTTGTTTGCGACTTCCTTAACCATCTGGACACCGACATTCTCAAATTTGCATGAAACCTCGATTTCCTTGGCAACTGATACACCGTCCTTTGTGATGCGCGGTGCCCCGTATGATTTCTCTATTAATACGTTGCGCCCCTTGGGGCCCATCGTTACTTTCACAGCATTCGCGAGCGTGTTTACGCCCTTGAGTATCTTCTCTCGTGCCTCAGCACTAAACTTTATTTCCTTCGCAGTCATGTTCGTTTTCTCCAAAATTATTCAATAATTCCCATTATGTCCGATTCTTTCATGACGAGATAATCCTTACCGTCAAGCTTTATCTCGTTGCCGGACCACTTACCAAACAAGACCTTGTCCCCAGCCTTAACTTGGAGCGGGACAGTGTCTCCTTTTTCGGACTTCGTGCCAGGACCAACAGAGATCACGCGACCTTCCATGGGCTTCTCTTTGGCTGTATCCGGAATAATTATCCCCCCAACGGTCTTGGAATCCGACTCTAGGCGCTCTACCAGCACCCTGTCATATAACGGTTTGAACTTCATTTTTCTACTCCTATTCATCAAAAAGTGTATTAGCAATCTGCCCTTTCGAGTGCTAATTTATCTCACTGCGTTTGCCACTGTCAAGAAAAAATTTTTGCGAAATTTTTTTATTGTATGGAGACATTCAGATCCTACGCATGAGAAAAAATAAAAAGTTGATCGATAGAGGAAAAATATAACACTTATAGACCACATTATGGGTTGAAAGGACTCACTCCTATGGAGTATATCGATAGCGTTCTGGGAGCATCAGAGTTGTCTCAAAGTACGTGAACCTATACAGGTTAATGTTATTGCTGGCCGTTATAGCGCGATACTCTACGGCGTGATAGAATTGGCGGGGGTGTAGTTTTATTGTGGAAAAAATGGCAAATAGCAAACTAAATATTGGGCGCGTGGCATCTGCGTTATGCTGGCTATTGGTGTGTTTTATGGGGCTGAGCCTCGTCGTGGATGCACGCGATGGCGTAATATTGAGAAGCGATGACCAAGCCAAAAACGAGTACGTACGCGAAGCATTTCAAGCTTTTTTAGAAAGTGATGCAGTAACGGCTTTACAAGTTGCTGATGAGTCACGGAATTTGACATTAGAGTTCACGCAGTACCTGATCGGGCAAACCTATGTGATAGATCAAAGATGGGATCGGACCAAGCTTTTGATATACATGTTCGTATATGGGGCTTACTTCGGTATAGAATTCAAAAATGAAGTGTCGGTCGAGTGGTGTGCCGTAAATAAAAAGAAGACAGAGGTAATCTATAAGGGGCTGCCGTATAACCCAGAGGTCTTTCTGGAGGTATCGTCCATGGCACGCAGTGGAGCGAATGATCTGGGGGCTCAACAGGCGAGGAGGCTCGTGGACGATATCCGTGGCTACTCCGTCTCTGATGGGAAGCGAAAAGAACTGAGCGAGTCGTTGAAAAAAGTCGACAGGCAGCATGGGATAGCCCCGGCGGAAGGTTCGGTCAATGAATCGAGCGACTCACAGTGGAAATGCTATGAGCTAATGCTTATCTTGATGGGATTGGATACACCGGCAGGGTACCACAAAGCGCTCGCAGAACGCGGCGATGTTCATAAAAAATATCTGATTAGCCGTGAAATTCCAGCCGGATACCCCTGGGAATGGGACTCAAACAAAGTAGAAAGCGAACATGAGTTCATACAGTTAACTTTTCCAAACAAGGCAACCTCTGTGCACTGGAAGGATGCGCCTCGGATGGACGATACATGCGCTGTGGCAATGCGAAATCTCTCAAAGGCCTCAGATAAGGATAGCGGACTGCTAAAGCATCAAATTCACTGTATACTTCTATATAATCTAGACATGTTTCTCTGGCATATTGGTCTCGGCTACGAGAACGGGGGATGTGTGGTGAGCAGTCAAAAGCTCTTCGATGAACGCGTGATCAGTGGTAATCATAATAACCTGCGGCTGAGCCGAGTTATGCGGTGTCTGAGGCTACTCGGCTACGCTGTGTTGACTGATGCGATTTTTAAACTGATAGAGACTCGTACATTGGAGATGAGCCCACAGCCAAAGGCGTTGCCTTTCTACAAGAAAGCGAGGGCTGATAAGGAGCGCGTGCTTCTGTTGGTCTCTAAAAAAATATCTATGCCTCAAATCGAAACAGACGCGTGTAACTAATCAGAGGGAGATATGTTCTGCGACAATGGGCAGGCTTCCTGGCTAATATCTGTTTTCTGACTGTCTGCGCCCTCTAGGCCTAACATCTTCAAACGCTTTGCGACTGCGGCTATATCGTTTTCTATAAACCTATCTATTTTTTCGTACTCTTCTGCATCTTTTTGGATCTTTTTGTGAAAGTTAGGCTGAAGATGGGACTTGCCATGCGCCGTCTGAGCACTTGCTTTTGGCTTTGTGGCAGCTTCACCATTTATCTCTACCACCAACCAGCTGGGATATGCAGTTTGCAACGGCTGAGCAGCCTTGTTTCTGTTTAGCTGATATGGCTAATATATTGGAGTGTGCATCCTTGCTCAGTTTTTTCATAACCTTGGACAAAGCGCGTGATTCGACCAGATCGATCTTGTTTAAGACAACGATTTCTGATTTTTCTGCCAATGCCTCGCTAAATTCCACGAGTTCCCTCCTTATGGTCAGATAACTCTCAATTGGATCCGGACCTGAAGCATCAACGACGTGCAGCAGGATAGAACAGCGTTCTATATGGGACAAGAACCTGCATCCTAATCCCTTCCCAAGGTGCGCATCCTCGACTAAGCCTGGAATATCGGCCATTACGACATCTCTATCTTCTAATCTTAGCACTCCAAGTTGTGGTGTTAACGTAGAGAACTGGTAATCTCGTATCTTTGCTTTAGCGTTGGTCATGGCAGCGATTATGGTTGATTTACCGGCATTTGGCATACCAACTAGTCCGACGTCGGCTACCAGTTTCAACTTGAGCCAGATGCTCTTCTCCTCTCCTTTTGTACCTTTCTGTGCCTTCCTAGGGGCCTGATTCGTGGATGTCTTGAAATACACGTTTCCCAGGCCACCACGTCCTCCTTGGGCTATCATCACAGTTTGATTTTCCTCTGACATATCTGCTATCTCCGTGATTTTGTCATCATCAAGCACTTGCGTACCGACTGGTACCTTTATAGTGATATCTGGAGCCGCACTGCCGGTTCTGCCATTCCCAGCACCATTCTCTCCCTTCTTGGCTTTGATGTGTTGCCTGTATCGGTAGTCTATGAGTGTGTTGACATTGCTTACTGCGACGACAAATATGGAGCCTCCATTGCCGCCAGCTCCACCATCTGGTCCTCCAAACTCCAAGAACTTTGCATGCCTGAAACTGATACATCCATCTCCGCCGTCACCAGCCTTCAGATGTATTTTCGCTTCATCTAGGAATCGCATTGTGTCAGATATCTTTTCGTTGGTCAAACGCAGTAATTATTGTCCCATCATCGAGATATTCCAAATCGCTGCTAACCGGAATCCCGTGCGCCAGAGTCGTGGTTTTCACACCAAGCTCCTTTATCTTATCATTAACAAAGAACGTGGTCGTCTGTCCGTCTAGGTCGGCACTCATCGCTATGATGATCTCCTGTATCTCCCCGTTTGAAGCTTTGATCCTAGAACATAGCCGGTCGACACTCAGGTCTTCCGGCATAACCCCATTGATTGAAGACAATTTTCCTCCCAAGACGTGGTACTTGCCATGGAAGAATTCTGCCCGCTCTATTGACCACAGATCTGAGATGTCGGCGACAACGCATAAAATGGAGTTGTCACGTTTATGATCAGCGCAGATTTGACACGTCTCTCTTACGTCGATGTTTCCGCATATGCTACATACCTTTGAATCCTCGTACACGGAGGTTAGTGACTTGAGAAAGTACTCCATGATCGAATGTTTTCTTTTCAAGAGATGTACCACGATTCGAACGGCAGAACGACTGCCCATGCCTGGGAAGCGGCTGAAGTGATTAATCAGTCTGGATACTTCTCCGGTTGGCATCTCGCGTGCCGTCCCTAAACTGACTTCAGAACGTGATAATCTGGAAATTGCTTCTTGATAAACTCACTCATCGCGATTATCACCCTGTCAACAGTGACGTTAGCAGGTTCATCGTACGTTTGAACGCAGACGTTAGATACTTCGAAGAGTGGGTAATATTCCTCCATCATTCCCTTGACGGTTGCTTCCTCGTTCCCGCTTTCCAAGAGAGGCCTATCCTTTCGTCCAATGACACGAGCGAGCAGAGTCTGTAAGTCTGCCTTCAGCCAAACCGAGATCGCTCTCTCCATTATTAAATTTCTGGTTTCTTCGTACGTAAATGAAAGGCATCCAGTAGCAATTACGTGTACCGGCTGATTCAGAAGTCTTGTAATGACTCTGTGTTCTCCAGCCTGCATCGATCCGGGACCAAAGACGTTATCAATGTCTCCTATGTCGCATCCAGCCGCAGCTTCCACTTCTTGGTCAGAATCGGAGAACGCCAAATCAAATCGCTTTGCCAATCTCTTTCCTATGCTAGTCTTTCCACATCCCATTAATCCTATAATCACAACAGGCTTCGGAGGCATGAATCCAACAAGCGGAGACGCCGGCCTCGTTGGGACACTGGTGTTATCAGAACCTTCACTCATAAGTTACAACACTCTCCAATCAAAAATCCTCTGTCCTTTACTTCCCTCCTCAACGTTCTGCTAGGATAGCAAAAAATAGCCGTCTCGTCGCTAGAAAAGTGATTGCTGGGTTCGTCGTTTTTGAACTATGATCCAATAATCAGAGTCATGGTCGTTGTCGGTAATGTGCGAAAAACTCGGTTATAATGGAACTGGATGATGGTTATGAGCTTTTTATCATAGCCCGCACACTCTCCAGGCCACGTGTACGAAAGAGCACACGCGCGTCAGTGTCACAGGAAATAGGAGTTGACGCTATTTTATCATAATAATAACTAACCAGAAGCAGATGAACCCGAGGCAAACAACGTCTAATTTATCGTACCGAGTGAAGATGCGGCGGAACAATCTGAACGTACTTCAACTCTTCTGCGGTCACGCGCATCTCGTCTCCTTCACAGGATTTATCCATAAGAAGGTTTGTTCTTGTGGAACATTTTTCCATATCAGCCAAAAGCTCAAGTTTTATTTACGTAGCTAAGTGAGATATGGTACCGACAGACGAGCCATATCGCAGCTCCGAACAAGATTTGTTCGGAGGCCTGACACAAAACTTCTCCAATCGTTACGAGAAATGCTATATACTGTGACGGTAGGCTGGCTTGTGGTGTAGGCACGCATGAGGGAAAGCAAAGACGACATCAAGACAGGTGATGATAAAAAATTTGACAGTTTCGTAGAAAGTATCGAGGAAGAGATACGAAACGAAAATTGGCAGATGTTATGGTCTAAATATGGGCGGACTATCGGTTATGGGATAAGCACGGTAATTGTAGCAGTTGGCGTCTACAGCATGTGGCAAAGGCAGGATGCATCCGATAGAGAGGCGATTTCTGCCAGCTATACGGTTGTCCAAAATATGTTGATGTCCGGAATGACTGATGAACAAACGATGTCTAAAATCCGAGAGATATCGAATGTTTCCAAGAAGAATTATGCTGCACTCGCAAAATTTGAATACGCCGCCTTGCTGAGAGCCAAGAATGACAATAGAGCGCTACCTGAGTACGAGAGCTTATTTAAAGATTCTGAGATAGACAACATGATGAGTGAGTTAGCGTACATATTCTATGTAAATGCCTGCATAGATCTAATGAAAACGGCTGAATTGGCATTCAAGATAGAAGAATTTATCGAAACTCTCAAAACGAAGCATATTGGCAAAACGTGGGACCTGTTTGCTAGGGAGACACTCGCGTATTGCCAAATGAAGAATGGAAACAACACAGAAGCGAAAAAGACACTGGAGGAACTGGTCAAGATCAGCGGTATTCCAGAATCAATGGCTGGACGCGCAAAAATGCTGATGAATTCGTTTGGCGAATAAGAAGATGTCCAGGGTATGGTTCTTCCCGATCACAGACCATCTTAGAGCCCATCATCTAGATAATGCTCTCCTACTTTAGTGGCCAATATAAATCATTCTGAAGTAGCGGTTTCTTCAGAGGAAACTAGGTAAGTACCTACATGGTAGCGGAATAAGACAAGGCAGTAGAAGACTATTGATAAGTTGTAGTGGGAGGAACAATAGGAAGATGGTGACTTCGGGACAAAGAATAAGCCGTGGCAGCAACCGGTTTTTCTGTGGTAGACTTTTCACTCAGTGATATAAAATATTTGGCAAGAAGAGCGGTGTGTGTCTGAGAATAAGCCGGTAGCATTCATGAATCTAGGCGAAGCCAAGGCTGAACTGAAGTATCTACGAGCAAAAATCAGAAGACACGACAATCTGTATTACAATCTAGCAAGTCCGGAGATATCAGATTCCCAATACGATGAACTGCGCATGAGATTGAATGCAATTGAGGAAAGGTTTAAGGAGCTGGTCACAAAAACCTCTCCAAGCAAACAAGTTGGTGCTCCAATCTTTGGTTCTCATTTTAGAAAAATCACGCATAAAAAGCCCATGCTTTCGCTGGATAATGCGTTTTCTAAGGCAGATATCTTCAAATTTATGGATAAGGTTTCAAAATTCCTGAGGATCGATCAAGCAACATTAGAACTCTGTGGAGAACAGAAAATCGACGGTCTATCCGCATCCATCGTGTATAAGGACGGAGAGATCCTGTATGGGGCAACTCGCGGCAATGGATACCTTGGAGAAGACGTGACAGGCAATCTCAAGACAATAGCAGACGTACCAGAACGTATAGGTCTGCCAGGAGAGATTGAAATCAGGGGCGAAGTTTATATGCCGACCGATTCATTCATGGCTCTAAATGAGGAGAGAAAGCTTCAAGCAGAGTCGCTATTCGTAAACCCTAGGAATGCAGCCGCTGGCTCGATTAGACAGCTTGATGCTGCCGTGACAGCCTCAAGGAACTTGAAATTTTTTGCATATTACATGGATTCATTCGGTAACGACCTCGGCATCGCAACCCAGATAGACATGTTGCAACTCCTCCAAGAACTCGAATTTTCGGTTGCTCAGTACAGACTGTGCAGAAACGTCGATGAAGTCATGGACTACTACGAACAAATGCTGATGACCCGTAACGAGCTCGAGTACGAAATAGATGGAGCAGTGTTTAAGATCAATTCTCTTAAACTGCAGGAAGATCTCGGGTTTGTGGGCCGTAGCCCGAGGCACTCAATAGCGTTTAAATTTCCAGCAGGAGAGGCAAAGACCGACATAATAGACATCGTCGTATCTGTTGGCAGGACTGGTAAGATAACGCCAATAGCAATCGTGAGCCCAGTTATAGTCGGGGGAGCAACTGTATCCAAAGCTACACTACATAATTTCGAAGAGATCTCCAGGAAGGGGATAGCCATCGGAGACACAGTCACAATCTCGAGATCAGGAGACGTCATTCCCAAAATAACGTCCGTCGTCGAGAAGTCCGGTAATTGTGTACCGCAAAGCCCGACTACTTGCCCTTCTTGTGGCTCCACCCTAGAGAGAGAAGGTGAATCAATAGACCTGTTTTGTATGAATTACCATGGGTGTCCCAGCCAATTTGCACGATATGCCGCGTACTTCGTCTCTAAGCACTGCTTTGATATCCCCGGATTTGGTGCAAAGCAAATCGAGGAGTTCATATGGGAAGGAAGAATAAAGAGCGTAATAGACATATTTAGATTGAAAGAGATGGACGACCACGGCGCCAAACTCGCGCAAAAACCAACGTGGGGCGAGATCTCGGCTAACAAACTGTACGCTGCTATAGACAGCAAGAGGACGATAACACTGCCCAGATTCATAACGTCTCTTGCTATCTTGGGAGTTGGAGAGATCACTGCGCGGCTGCTCGCGGACAAGTTTGAAACTATTGACAATCTGATGAACGCTACCAAGGTAGAGTTACGTGAACTTGATGGCCTCGGGAAGACGACAACTGAACACATTTGTTCATATATGAGCAATCCAAAAAACATCGAGTTTGTACAAGACCTTTTGCGATATGTCACAATCATCCCATACAAGAGAACAGAAACCATGGACACGACCAGCATGTTCTATAAAAAGACTGTTGTCTTTACTGGCAAATTGGAACGCACAAGCCGCAGCCAAGCCAAGCAGATTGCTGCTTCACGTGGAGCAATCGTGACATCGTCAATATCCAGCAAAACAGACTTCGTAATTGTTGGTAATGATGCTGGATCCAAGCTTGGGCAAGCTAAAATGCTCGGCGTCACGTTGCTGACAGAGGACGAGTTTCTGCAGCATGCCAAGTAAGCAGGACATCATCGAGATATTTGAACGCCTGGAGGCTGCCAACCCTAATCCCAAGAGCGAGCTCTCGCATACGAACGAATTTACGTTCGCCGTAGCCGTGATCTTATCTGCGCAGACAACTGACAAAGCCGTAAATAAGGTAACTCAGAAACTTTTTGAAATAGCCGATACACCGGAGAAGATATTAGCTTTTGGGCTAGAGATGCTGAAGGCTCACTTGAAATCACTCGGGCTCTCCAACAGCAAGGCTAAAAACATCATCGCCATGTCGCAGTTCCTTGTGTCAAGCTACAACTCAAAATTGCCCCAAAACCGGGATGAGCTAGAAGAATTGCCAGGCATCGGCCGCAAATCCGCAAACGTTATAGCCAACAGGCTATTTGGAGAAGCGTGCATCGCGGTCGATACACATGTCCTGAGGGTGGCAGTGAGGCTCGGGCTAAGTGAGCCAACCAAAAACCCGCTAGCCGTGGAAATAGCTCTCTCGCATGTCGTCCCAATCAGATTTCACAAACGTGCTAGCGACTGGCTCGTCTTACACGGGCGCTACGTCTGTGTCGCTATTAACCCCAGGTGCACAGCATGTTTATTAGGTGACCTGTGCAAGTTTAACAGCAGGAAAGCTGGATTATATAACTCAGACTCAACGTAGAAAAAATATGGCTCTTGACTAGCAAAATCTATTTTTGAGAGAAATCTTTGGCTATCAAACGAGCCAAATTTTCTCCTCTGTGATTGAATCTAAACTCACATTCCTTTAGATGCAACATAAAAGACT
>JAIRMJ010000015.1 GCA_031258785.1 Holosporales bacterium
TTCCATCTTACCTGCCTTTTTTAAGAGATCTACGTAAGCTAGTTTAGATCTCCTAACTTTAGGTCCCATAGCTGAATCATGTACGTAATTACGCTCCTTCCATTTTGCAACAGTAGTTGAAGAGGTAGAATACATTGCAGCAGGAACCTTTAGGCTCTCTTTACTATTTTGTATCTCTCAACGTACTACCTCAGTTGTTTTGGCGCAGCCATGTAAGACTTGTCCCATATTTCACTTCTCTAGTTGGTATCAATATCTTCACTCTTCGGGACTATACCACTAAGGCTTTGGCGTAATAGCATTTGCAGTTGGATTGGTGCAATAACATAAAAGTCAGCTCGGCTTTGTTTGTCACGACTGTATCAATTTGAGGTACTGGCAACTTCTCTTTCCAACACGGGGTCGATGATCCAGACGAAGTTCAGCTTTTCCATGGCAGTAACTGGCTCAGCGAAGACTTCGTCCGGTTTCTTGCCGATTCTTGTCACCTTGGCAACTGGGATATCCTTCATGAGCACCCCTCCTTCACCTGATGTATGCAGAGCATCCCCGCACTTAATGGCTCCAATGACAGCATTATTCTGGATCTCTTTGACGATTAGCTCGTTCCTATCCGTTCCGGCTATTATCAAGTGAACTCCATCCTGGGTTCTGACTGGCACTGCCATCTTTCGGTTTGTTATCGGTAAAACTCTGGCAATATCACCTTTTATGTCGAACACAAGGCCTACAAGCCCATCACTTGAGATCACGACGGCGCCTTCCCTTGTTTCCTTATGCGTAGCAGAAATTATGACAAACGAATCATACATGGATTTATCGAAGCCAAGGACTTTCTCTATATTTTTGTATAGGCTTGACGAGTACATCAGGTTTACATTACGTTTCAACTCCTCAATCTCTTTCTTGATATCGGATATGTCCACTGCCATTATTTTCAACTTATCGATCTTCAGCCTCAGTTTTTTATTTTCGTCCTTCACGTTGACGAACTCCGATATAAACCTCGGGATTTCAGTTATTGTGTTAAGCGTGCTCTTGAGCTGGATTATCTGCCTAGATAGTTGGCTTCTGAGTTTGGGAACGGACAGTATCTCACAGACGTCGCAGATGTACAATGCTCCTGTAACGATCATCCCAGTCACTATCTTATTAGTTCTGGAGAACCCTCTCTTTGTTGTAAACCGACCAAGTAAGACCGTAAGTTTTTCTTTTTCTGGCAACCCTATTTTTTTTCCCCAAATTTTAGGTTGAGCTTTTTAATTTTTGTATCAAGCGTGTTTCTACTGATACCAAGAATTTTAGCTGTCTTGCGTTTGTTTCTGTCGGTCAGCTTCATTGTTTTTTTGATGACGGCGTACTCAGCCTCCTTGATTATCGTGTGAAATAACCCGGAAACGGACTCAATGTCTTTTTGTATTAAAAAGAACTCATTCAGGAGATCTTCAATCGCGGAAGAAATGTTGCGTTTTCTTATCACTGAAGTCTCCCAAAATTTTTCGCGCCTTGTCACCTATGCAACGAGTATATCCATTTCGTATCCAGCTGCACACCATTCCTTTACGGTGTCATACGAAACTTTGTATAGAGGTGATATTTTTGTGAGGCGTATTAGCCCGCCATCTTTGCGTTTTACCAACGGGTCGACGCCCCTAAACTTAGGCCTGAAGTATTTTTTCTCATATCTGCTCCCTTTTATCCTTTTGTGTGGATTCTTGCACTGTAGAAGGTTTGTCTGCACGATATCATCACGCATGTTCTCCAGTTTGCGTATTATCACATCATCTGTCTCGTACAGGTCCTCAATAGTCATCTGCTTAATGGCAATAGCTCGTCTGATTGCATGCGCCATATGGATATTCATTTCGGTGTTCCATTTAGCACCCCAAAAATTGATAGTGAAGTAGAGGGCAATATCAGCAAACTTTTCAGCAAGTTGGGCATCCGTGAAAAACCAGACTCCATTCTCGTAGCGTATGTTCTCTGCAATCGCTCGAGCTTCAGTTTTGGTGATCCTACTCGTAATGACTGCTGTATGGATGATATATTGCACCCTATCAGCGCAGAGATCAGGAGCAGATTGTTCTAATCTCGGATATTTCGTCGTTACTATGTCAAAATCTTCTTGCCGCAATCCCACTTCTCGCAAGACAGCATGAACCTTTCCTAGGTGCCTGGTTGCCAGCTTCTCTCGATCGTGATAAGCCTCTTGTACATAATCGTTAACATTTTTTGCGAAGATGTAGTCGCCCACATGGGAGAATACCGTATGCGTTACATCGTGAAGCACCCCAACAATCTGTTCCTTGATTGGAGCTCCAGCTTTTTTTAACAGAGCCCAAACACCAATGGAGTGGTCATATCTGGAAAATGGCGGAATGTACGATGTAAAATACCGTGGAGGGCCAGACTGATCGATTTTTTTCAATCTAACCATTACATCTGAACCTAAAACGGTTGCTATAGTGTCATCGTACTCATAGCGTTCCCCCCAAACGGTCTCACAGCACGCCTCCTTGTTGCAAGTACCCTTCTGCCAACCAATCCAGCTTCCTCCGATAACGATGCTACCTAACATCGCTGACCACAGTAATTTCTTGAATCTATATGTTCTGTAACTCATATTTTAATAATAACCACCGTATTTTGATATCTCCAAGAGTATACCAAACTGCTCAGCTCATTTCCATACCTAACTCACGCTATTGAAAAATTATAATTATACAATTTATACGAAATTGGAGCTAGTTAGACTACAATCTTTCTATAACGAGGCAAAACACGACTATCTAAAATCGGAACAGTATGGCAAAAGTTGTAAAAAGCAAAAATTTAAAAGCTTCTTCGAAGAAATGGGTCCAAAGACAGATCAACGACAAATACGTGGAACTTGCCATAAAAGAGGGGTATAGGTCCCGCGCTGCATACAAAATTCAAGAAATCCAGGCGAGGTTCAAAATTTTCAAACCAGACTCTGTCGTGCTTGATCTCGGCGCAGCTCCTGGGGGATGGTCGCAAGTTGCCTCCAAGATATGCAAGAAGGTAATAGCCGTTGATCTGCTGGATATCGCGCCACTCCCAGGAGTTCACATCATAAGTGGAGACTTTTTTGATGATTCCACATTATCAAAAGCTGAGGCTCTTATAGGGACTGATGGAGTTGACATAATACTAAGTGATATGGCCCCGAACAGCTGTGGACTAAGGCAGGTAGATCACATCAGAATCATGAATTTAGCGGAAGCAGTGTTTGACTTTGGAGAAAAATTGCTAAACCACGGTGGATCCATGGTCATCAAAATACTACGAGGCGGAACTGAAGCTGGGCTACTAGCAAAATTGAAAAAGTCGTTTCAGACCACACGTCACTTCAAGCCTGCATCTAGCCGTACAGAATCGTCAGAGATGTACGTCATAGCTCGTGGTTTCCGCGGCTCCTAGTGAGAGCTTTTTCACAATTCGTAACGCACAAATCAACGCAAATGGTACGTACATACACGTTCAGACGCTGAATTTTTGGCAAAATCTATCACGTAGACAACTTGCCCTGGCATCTCTTTCCTGATCTGAGAGAGTGGCCATTTTTTGTCCCCACACTGTGTTCGGCCAGAGCGAATCCATCATCCTTCTGGATATAATGTGCACGTGTAGCTGTGAAGTTTTGTTGCCAATTGCTGCCACGTTCAATCTGTCTGTTTCAAAGAGTTCCTCCATGATATCTGAAGAAATGTTAATTTCCTTGATTAATTGGATGGCATCTTCCTCCCGCAGATGATTCATTTGTGTCACACAATCTCTCATCGGAACAAGCAATATCCACGGAAACTCCTTGTCTTCCATCAACACTCTGCACAATTCCAAATCCACAATATGTTCCTTTTTTCTGAAAGCATCTAGTAACTCAAACTTCATATACACACCACAATTCCACACCTTGAAACCCGCTCGCTAATCGATTGGGCACATGGCTGGGTTATAGCGCATTTCAAGATAACTTTAAATTATTTTTGTGATGGAATCATATATAATATCGGACACATCCCATCAATTGCCTCATGAATTCGTCGTGTTCGTCATTGGGAGCAGCTTTAGCAGGGAGTCGCTTAAAAACATCAACTCTGCAATTGTGAGATATCGGAAGATGACGGCTCCATCTGCCACTTTCAGAGCTTCTACATTGGCCGCTGTATCGAGCCCACTGGCTACTAATGTCATAGATTTTGCAAGTGTGGAGCCCTGTCCAAATACCGTGATAATTACACCAGTTGCGATATTGGTACATGAGGACAAGACCTTGCCTCCAACTGTTAAGATCTTTGTAAAAATGTTGCCATCGTCCAGCTTGTGAATCAATTCATACAGCCTAGTAACCCTGTTTCCAGTCTGTTTGTCGAGTAGGCGTTGTTGAGTTGCAAAATACTGGACGATTGTCTTGGCTCCACCCAGTATTTTGTTGAGGTTGATCTCATTTGTCTCACGGCACAGCCGCACCAGATACTCTGAGGACTGTGGTGTTGTGGATGACGACCGCTGATGTATTGCAGTTGCCAATTTCAAGAGCGGTCTGGCGGAATTGCTTGCCAAAATGGCACTCATTACAGAGAGTGTAGTTCTGCCGGACTGAAGGCCAATTAAAAGCGGGCCCCAAATAGTGTCATTTGGATTGAACATGCTGATGCCCCTCACAATTTCGCAGGATATATTTGTCGTGCGTTTGAAAAAATCCAGTACACCAGTAAGGAACGCGTTGGGTGGCTTAATTACTCCGAGATACGCCGACGGGGTTTCAGTGTTATATATCGTTTCGATCACCTCCACACCGTACTTAAACTGCGGATGGTCTCGATCAAAACTTTTAAAGATATTTTGTATCCCGGTACACTTGCCGGTTTCAACGTCTATGATGCAATTACGGGTTACTTCGCCTAGTTCTAGGGTTAACCCTGATCCGGATCCATACCGAGAGATATCCCGTAAATCATCAATAAGTGGTTGGTCTTCTGTGGTACCTAGCTGAATTTTTGATGTTGCTGAAGACAAATTGTTGTTAACAGGAATTTGCTCTTGATCTGGATCAGTTAAGGCAACGCCCCGCGAGCTTAGCAGAACACATATCGTTAATGTAGTGCTCAAAGTTTTAAAAAACAGCATGGCAAAACACTCCACAAAGGCACATATAATTACATTGTAGAATAAAAAGTTTAAAAAACCCTTAAATGTCTTTGCTCAATAGTAGTCGTTTCAATAAGATAAAGTCCCTAAATACCAAATACTTTTGTCCAGGCGAGCGCAGGAGGTACGCCGGATGAAAGGTCACAATAGTGTCGATTCCCATGTATGCGCTTTTGCTTCCGCGAAGCTTTGAGATTGGAGCATCTGTGTTTAGGATCGATTTCACAGCGATCCCTCCAAGCAATAGCAAAATCCTTGGATTTACCAACCGTACGTGATTCTCTACATATGGCATGCAAAGGGCAATCTCATCAGTAGATGGTGCTCTATTTCCCTGAGGCCTCCAAAACACAATATTTGAAATATACACATCCGAGCGCTTTATTCCGACAGACAGAAGCATGTTATTCAATAGCTTGCCGCTTTCCCCTACGAATGGCTTGCCTTGCTCGTCTTCCTCTTGACCAGGAGCCTCTCCTATTATCATTACGTCAGATCCAGGGTTACCATCAGAAAATACCGTTCTCTTTGCCGTTTTCTTCAGATGGCAGTCGATTTCGCGAACTGCTTTTTCCAGCTCCTCAATGCTGTCATAGCACAGTTGTGATGATGAATATACCGTTGATGTATTCGCCTTCTGCTCTTGCTTCTTTTGCCATTTTTCGTTAGAATTAATATCACGGAAGACGTGATCAACGCCGAACGTCTTGTACCACCTGGATAGTGCGTTGATTCTTAGCCGGTGTTCTTCAGTCATGGCAAGGATTATAGCGCATGCGTTGGCCAAAGTAAATCTACTGTTACGTGTAACAGGGAGGAGGCGCAATGGCTATCACAGCATGGAGAGTGTGTTCGTCTTCTTGAGTGATATGTATGATACTCTGGAATTCGATGTGAATAGGAAATTCTCCGAAGATTCGGCCGATATCGCTGGTATTGACCACCCAGATAACTCCATCAAAAAGGCTGCTAAAATTCTTGAGAACAACTTCAAGTTCGATGTGCCGCATGTTACCGTAACGAAGAAATTACCGATAGCTGGCGGTGTAGGTGGTGGCTCGAGCAATGCAGCGTGCTTTGTTAACACTGTATTTGATATCTGGGGGTTTACACTGACTGAAAAGATGGAGTCCCTAGGTCTGTTCAGACCTCTCGGGGCAGACACGTCAGTGTTCCTCTTCAAGTATTTCAGCGATCTCAGCGGAGCCCTGTATATGAACGGGACAGGACTGGATGGGGATATAGAACGAATCGATTTGCCAACTCTGGGGCACTACGTGGTTCTAGTTAATGACGGCTCGAAACTGCGTACAAAGCAGGTTTTTGAATATTTTAATGGTGAGGTTAGTAACCCAGTTGGTCCAAAACACATTACACTTAGTTCCATTTCAAATTTCCAAAACTCGCTGCAACCAGTGGCAATATCGATGTTGCCGCATATAAACGGCGTTCTCAATGCAATCAGTGCGACAGAGCCCTTATTTTGCGGAGTTTCCGGCTCGGGACCGTCTTGTCTTGGTTATTACGATTCAAGCAAGGCAGCCCTTTCTGCTCAGCAAGCTTTGCGTTGCTATGATCTCGTTTGTTTGAGTAGTATCGACTAGACATTTGGAACCTCCACAGGAGAGGTCTAATCTGCATTACTGAAGTGCAGAGAAGGACCGCTGCATGTCAAATTTTATGCCAGGTTCACTCCATACCTGATGTCCAAAATACAGCTTCCTCATAGTGGCTTTTGATGTGACTCTGGTATAACACAAATCTTATCTTCATCTATGACGTCGTGGATTTGCGCGCATTCTCAAGAAAATAGCTCACACAGGACAACTAAGATTGCAAACAGCACACAGCAGACAAGACGCAATTGCAAGGTCTTTTCCTTTGCTACACGACGCAGCAAGAAGTATGGCATAAAAACAACAAAGACGGTTGCAATCATTGCTCCAAACGAAAGGATGCTGATGAACGCATGAGGGAAGAGTATAGCAACCAGCAAGGGTACGGCAGTTACCACGCCAGTGGCGAGTAGTTTGGTTTTTATATATGTTTCCCTGAGTGAGTCCAGGAGGCCTATCCCTATTCCAATAGCTGAGGTGGCCATCGCTGCGAACGTCAGGAGCTTGAAAATGCCTGACACCATTGGAAGCGACGCATTCCGGCAAAGGAAGCCAACCAGCTCACCTGTGCCGACTTCATGGCTCCGTACTTTCTCCAGGAATGAGGCATCAGATGCTTGGATTGACATGAGCACGGTTAAAATCCAGGCGATGTAGACAATTGCTGGAATAGTCACTCCTATCTTAAAGGCTCGTTTGATCCTGGTATGGTCCATTTCGAGATATCCACAAACGTGAGCACAGATGTTTTGGACGCCGAACGATGTGAAGACAATTGGTATAAAGTGCGAGATGTCCCCGCTTCCGAATTGTGTGTTGATGAGCGCGCCAACATCGAAGTTATAGATCACAAATGTTATGACCATCAGTGCTAGCATCAGAATCACGAACAACAGAGCGTTAAGCTTGTCGAACATCTTTAACCTCACAAGCAGTACGGACGCCAGCCCACCCCCGCAAAGCAATGTTATGTACGGCCTAGAGACATTAACACAATATTCTATCGTGTCAGTTATGCCCGAGAAATATGCGGACAACAGGGCAAATGACAAGATGTAGAAGCTAGCGATTGATACGGCAAATGCCCACTTCCCTGACAATCTCTTGCTGAGCTCCGCTATTCCAGTGCTCTCGCCAACATGCATGTTAAGGTCAATTGTCATGCATGAAGAATGGTAGGCGACAAAAAGCCCGATTCCTATGAAGCATACGATTTGTATCAAGTTCAAGTTCGCCGCAGATAGCGGAAGAGCAATGACTCCAGCTCCAATGGCTGTCCCAGATATCAAAAATACCGAGCTTAAAAATTTCCTCATCTAAGTAACTTTCTTAAGTGATCTTGGGCCATATGATTACTGAATCATACACAAACACTGCACAAGTCGCAAAAAAAATGTTGGATATAATGGACAACTGCATCTGGGGTTTTTTCAGCTTAAACAACAACCACAATAGTGTACCATTATAATCACAAAGATGTATTGTACAGCATCTATATTGCTAGAATATAAGAGCTCCTGCAAAAGATATACATAGCCCCTAAATTGTGGTAATTAGGTATAGCGAATCAATGCTGTTATGAATGGATTACCCTATGATCAAGTACCAATTGGTAAGGAAACACAGAGA
>JAIRMJ010000036.1 GCA_031258785.1 Holosporales bacterium
AATCTGAGGTGCGCAGCCAGTGGAGTTTTCCGTCTATTTGGAGTTAAAAATGGTGTGTTAAAAATGGTGTGTTTTGGATAAATTTAGAAACTCATAAGATACGCACAAACACTACGTATAACCTGGTATTCTCGCGGTTTTTGGACATGTCATGAAATCAGTGCGAAGTCGTGTTGCATCTACAAATCTGGCGGAGAGAGGGGGATTCGAACCCCCGATACGCTTGCACGTATAACGGTTTTCGAGACCGTCCCAATCAACCTCTCTGGCATCTCTCCTGGCTGGGTTGTACCTGCGCTGCATTGTTTCCGACTGCACAAGACAGCGTACAGTTAGCAACCTTTGCTGTCAACACGGTTATGCAACTTTGCATGTGTCCACATCATATGAGGCAGAATTTGGTCCATAGAGCAAGAATTATCTTTCAACAACACTAGGTAGTTCATGTAGTACCTCATATGTAGTACCTTCTATCATACTTGTGCTAGCTGCGATCTACCTCGATACACTTAACTAACCTCGTAGAACGTGAATGGAGATTCAACATTAAAAAACTTCCAATAACGCAGTATGCGGCTTTTCAGTGGCTCAATTCATGAGATGGTCCCAGTGCAAAGAAGACTAGAGGAATATTGCTTTTGCACGACAACTTGGCTACAATTGCATAGTAGCACGTTTCACGAGATGGAAGATTTGGTTGATGACATCTAGTCTAAAGATTACAGAGAGGACAACTGCCGGAAAGAGGGAGATGCGCAAACTACGTCACAACGGGCTTGTTCCCGGCGTTATATACGGTGGCGGTAAGGAACCACTGTTGGTTTCAGTATGCGAGAAGGAACTGATGGGTGAGTGCTACTCACTAGCGTTTTTGGGGCATATCATCGAGGCACAATTTGGGCCGAAGATTGAGAAATTTCTCCCTAAGGAAGTTGTGTTCCACCCAGTTACTGGACGACCAATTCACGCCGATTTCCAGAGGGTTTCTGGTGATTCCAAGGTACGGCTTGGCATTGCTGTGGAGTTTATAAACGAAGACAAATCCCCTGGCATAAAGAGGGGTGGCGTAATAAATGTGGTCGTGCACAAGCTTGAGTGTTTGTGCTCTCCGGAGTCAATTCCAGAGAAGATTGTCGTGGATCTCGCTGGCAGCGATATCGGAGACACGTTCTTGCTAGAGAATATACAGCTACCTGATGGGACGGTGGCGGCGCACCCAGAACGAGATTCCGTGATAGCGACAATAGTGTCTGCGCGCGTTGAAGAGGCTGTCGTTACAACTGAAGATACGGAAGCCGCCGGTGAAACAGGCGAATCCTAATCATTGATGTTAAACCGACAAACACTGAGAAGTAGATGTACCTGATAGTAGGACTCGGCAACCCTGGGCATGAGTACTTCGATACGAAACATAATGTCGGATTCTTAACAGTGGATCACATGGCAGAACAGTTGGAGTTCCCAGCATACAAAGATAAGTTTGATTCCTTGTATGCTGAAAAGAAGCTCCATGGAACCCAATATAGCGTCATTTTGCAAAAGCCGCAAACTTACATGAATAGATCTGGATCGGCGGTTGTTAAGCTCCTGACATACTATAAGATAAGCCCGGAGGATACGTACGTAATACATGATGATATAGACCTGGAGCCATTAGACATTAGAGTCAAATTCTCGGGTGGAAGCGGCGGCCATAACGGTATCCGTAGCATAGATAGTATGATCGGTCCTAAGTATTGGAGGATAAGAGTCGGCGTGGGACGTCCAGTGTCTAGGGAGTACGATGTATCTGACTACGTGCTCTCCAAGTTTGATTCTGTAGCGCTAGCTGCACTGGAGCGACGCGTATTTTGTCCAATCTCTGAGAATATTGTCAGACTGCTGACGTCAGAGGACAAGCGGGCTGTGGCACGTAGTATGATGTTGGATAAAACATGCTGATACAACTGCTGTGGTTTTCTGCATTATTTTTGGTAACAGCTGGAATATTCTTCCTAGCGTCTTTCGGTTTTATCGTCCCTGTGGCATATTATGAAAAAACAGAGACAGTGTTGGCAACGTCAGGCACATAACCAAAGAGTCATTATCCGCATTCGGTGATTAGTGAATCTGCTGTATATCCGGTGACATGCATGCCGTAAACGACGTCTCCTGTCTGGAAACGTCCTGAGGATGACTTAAAACGTAGGAAGGAGTCCGTTTTTCCATATATCGTGTTTCCAACTGATTTTTCCACGATACCAGGAATTTCGCTCGCTATAAGCGAATTAAACAACTTTTGCTGCGCTGCATTTGCTTTGTCACGAAGAATCTTGGCTCTTTCGAAGATGACTTCATGTGGCAGTTGTGGCATTTTAGCGGCTAGTGTCCCATCTCTCTTGGAATAAGGGAACACGTGAAGCAACGAGAGTTTTGCCTCATCTATAAGCGCCAGCGTATTCCGAAACATGCTGGCAGTCTCAGTTGGAAAACCAGCTATGATGTCGCCCCCTAGTACGACATCGTTCCTTCTTTCTAATATTTTATTGCATATATCTATTGTCTGCTCTCTTGTGTGACGTCGTCGCATGATCTTTAGGACGTCGTTGTCACCGGCCTGTATGCTCATGTGCAGGTGAGGCATGATACGCTTTTCGCTAATGAATAACTCCAATAGAGGACCATCTACCATGGCAGGATCAACTGACGATAGCCTCAACCTATCAATTTCTGGATACGTGCTCAGGATGGCTTTTATGAGCTCCACAAGGCTGATGTTACCAAGATCCTTGCCGTACGAAGTTATATCTATGCCTGAGATCACGATTTCCTTGAACTTGTTGCGCGCAAAGTACTCTACTTGATCCAGGATGATGTTCAGTGGCAGGCTCCTGGATCGACCCCTTGTGAATGGTACTATGCAGTACGAACAAAAGTGGTCGCAGCCGTTCTGTACCTGAATAAATGCGCGTATCCTGTCCTTGAATAGCTTCTCGTCCTGGACGGGCCGTTGCCCACTATGCGGAACCGAAATATAAGATTCAGGCAGGTGTTTTTTGTCGTTGTCAACGATCCTGAATATGCCGTTGAGTTGCTGAAAGTATTCTCGAGATGTTTGAGTAGCACAACCTGTTACTATTACCTTCGCCGCTGGGTTATCCCTAATGGCCCTCCTTACAGTCTGCTTTGACTGCCTCTCGGCCTCGCGTGTAACAGCACACGTGTTGATAAAGATCACATCCGCATCGAGATCGAAACCGGACAGTAAGGCTCTTGCCTTCTCAGTCTCGTACGTATTGAATCGACATCCTAGGGTTATGGTTTTTAGGTCACCTTTTTTCTGCATCTGTCAGGATTTTAGCTTTGTTTTTCCATGTAAGACACAGGAACACCGCAGCTGCGCACGCGGAACCTATAATGCCGACAAAGACGGCGTACCACCCATACGAGTCGGCCAGATAGCCAGTACCAACGCCAGCTAGAGCAGTTCCAGCATAGCCCAGCGTGCCAGTAAATCCAGATGCAGTCGCCGCAGCTTTTTTCGAGGCAAAGTCGGCGGCAGCCACACCTATAAGTATCTGCGGGCCAGCGATCAGGAAACCAAGGCAAAGGAAGCAAATCGTACTGAGCAATGGATCATCACCGGTTGAGTGCCACAAAATCGCAACTAAAATTCCAAATACGGCCATGCAAAGGCCAGAGACAGGACCACGCCTGCCGCCAAAAAGCTTATCAGAGATGTACCCAGCACAGAGTCCGCCAAAGACGCTAGCAACATCAAATGCCACCATTTGAAATCCAGCTCCTGCTAACGAGCTGCCCTTTGATTCAAGCAGCATCGTTGGGCCCCAGTTCAAAAACGTCATTCTGCAGATGTATACAAAGAAGTTTGCAAGTCCCACACACCAGACCATTTTGTTACAGAGCGCCATCTTGATTGTCTCTGGATATGTCAATCTCACTTCATCATTTTCCCACTTCTTGCTTTGAGCAACGGAAGCAAGTCCTGTCATCTTCTCGACCGACGGCAGCTTCAAGGATTCTGGTGTATCTCTTAGCCGATTGAAAACAAGTATAGCCATCAAGATGGCGAAGATTCCAGGAAGAATGAAGACATATCGCCAACCAAAGCAAGATAGGATATACGGAGCAACTGACACTATGATGGCGCTGCCAATCTGATGCGACGTGTTCCAAATTGCCCACTTCGTTCCAATTTCCACTGGGCTATACCAGTGGGTTAGTAATCTGGCACATGGTGGCCATCCCATCGACTGAAAACAATAGTTCAGCGCCCATACAGTTGCAAACACCGGAATGATCGAGCTAAATCCCATAAAGATATTCATAACAGCAGACATGAGAAGCCCTATCGTCATGACATAGCGCGCATTGCTTCTGTCGCCAATTACCCCAAAGAAACACTTTCCTACGCCATACAAGATTGCTGCGATCGACATCACTATGCCAATGTCTGCCTTAGTTATAGAGAGCTCCTGGCATATAGCAGGAATCGCTATGGAAAAGTTCTGCCTAATCAGGTAGAACGCAGCATATCCAATTATCATGGAATACAGAGTACGAAACCGCCAGTAAGAAAAAACCTTGTTACAACTGTCGGAATACTGTGATTTATTTTTCTTTTTCGTAATCATATATTTACCCTAATTCTCCATAGACTTTCTTAGTATTTCAAGATCAGTCGCAAACGCGTTATCAATTTGCAGCTTTTCTTTAACTTTTCGGACAGCATGAATGACCGTAGAATGGTCTTTCCCACCAAAACTGGCTCCGATGTCCGGTAGTGATTTTGGCGTCAGCGACTTGCAAAGATACATAGCTACATGCCTCGCAGCCGCTATGGATTTCTGTCTTTTGGACGATGTTAAATCCGATAACTTCACGCTGTAAAACTCACAGACTCGTTTCTGTATTAGCTCAATCGTGATGACTTTTTCGTTAGCACGCAATAAATCGTCTAAGACTTCCCTCGTCATTGCTACGCTTATTGCGCGTCCAACAAGCATCGAATGCGCAACGATCCTGTTCAGAGCTCCCTCGAGTTCACGTATGTTAGAGGTTATCTTAGCCGCAAGAAACTCCATTACATCACCCGGTATCTCCACATTATATGTTTTGGCCTTGGACTGCAGAATGCCAATCCTAAGCTCATAGCTCGCTGGATGTATATCCGCCACCAGCCCCCATCCTAAGCGCGACTTCAGCCTGTCTTCAACCCCATCGAGGTCAGTTGGCGACTTGTCTGCCGAGAGAACCACTTGTCTGTTGTTATTCACCAATTCGTTGAACGTGTGGAAAAACTCTTCTTGCGTCGTATCCTTGCCTCCTATGAACTGCACATCATCAATCATGAGCAGATCAACATTCCTGAAGAGCTCCTTGAAAGTCATTGTGTCCTTATATCTGATTGACCTAATGAATAGGTACATAAACTTTTCGGCCGAGAGGTATATGACATTCTTGTGGGACTTATTGCTCTTTACGTGCCATGCGATCGCATGCATGAGATGTGTTTTGCCCAGCCCGACACCACCGTATAGAAAAAGGGGATTAAACGTCGTTACATCCGATTCCGCGACTCGTACAGCGGCCGCATATGCGAATTCGTTCGGCTTGCCAACAACAAAGTTTTGAAACGTGAACCTTTTGTCAAGAACAGATATGTCAGAGTTCCCTGGTGCTCTCACGTGATTTTGGCAAATCTCTTTGTTGTTGTTATCGTAGACATCGATTTCGATTGCACTGACACCGCAGCCGTATGAGTTCATGACTTTGACGATCATATCGGAAAATCTGGACATTATGTTATCTCGCGTGAAGTTCGATGGAGCAGATAGTCTCAATATCCCATCATCAAAGGCTACAACGCCAAGCTTTGACAACCACGTCGAAAATGATTTTTCACCGGCCATCGTACGCATGTCACTGCTTGCCTCTTTCCAAATTTGGTGTAGCTGTTCGTCATCTCGGGCCTGTACCGTAGACATCACATCCCCATTGTTTTTATAAGAGATTCAAGATCGGTATCATGGTGAACTTCCATTTTATATGGCAGGAACCGTACTGTGATTTTCTTAGCTCCACCGACATTCTCCATAAACTGCCCAGGTTGCAGGTACTTCGCAAACAAGAACGCTCCCTTAGCGCCTTTTCTAGATTTCAGCGATATCTCCTGATCTAGCTTATTACGCCCAGGAATAAGGTCGAATTGATGGACTTCGATAGAATCTTTGTGCGTTTTCAAGAGCGTATCAGCGGTTGAAAAGTACCCAACTGCATCCATTGCCTGGAGCTTATCCATCAGCGCCTGTGAATGTGCAACAACGATATGACATACAAACGCCTTGCCATTGTTTGCCTCGGCTGCAACCTCGAAATCTACACGAGTGAGAAGGACGACCGGTCGCTCAGGAAGTGAGCAAGCGCCCAGTGTTGCAGCAACGCCCATGGTGCCAATCACTATCTTCCATCTATGCCGCAACAATTCTGCTCTTTCCCTTTTCGCTATTCACAATATATACCTGTTGCCCAACCGATAAAACCGGTGTTGGCCCCTGAGCAATTGTTATCAAGGCTCCCGTCTCCAACTTCACAGTATATTCTACACCTTCCGTTGTTCTGCTTGTCAGCGCGTGTCCAGCAACACCGCCAACAATCGCGCCAGCGGCAGCAGTCGCAAATTTCGCATTACCGCCGCCAAACATCGAGCCAACCACTCCACCACCCACTGCTCCAAGAGCTGTTCCGAGAACAGATCCATCCGGCTTTATCTCAACCTTTCTGAGCGATATTATCGTGCCGCGGTCGGTCCTAGCGGCCTCTCCTACATTCGCTGCCATATACCTATTACCAGAAAATTCATCTCCAGAACAGCCAGTCAAAACGACACAGCTCAAAAATGCACAGCAAAGAGCAAGCGGCAATGAAACATCCCTCATGTACATCGCAACACCACAGAATTAAAATTTAGTACGTTGATGATTATACAATGCTGGGGGTGGGCGGCGCCATAAAATTTTTGGGTTAAAGTCGCGGTGGTCGTAGGTTTCACACAGGAGATTAACATAAATACTGAAGATTTGGTATGAAGTACGAGGCATTTCCTTTGGAGGTTCTATAGGTAGGCTGATAATGGTATATAGGAGATGTCATTGAAGGCAGTACCAGTGTATCCTCGGGTGCACGTAGCCTTGATAGGTATTGCAAGGATGTCACTCCATTCGTAACTACTACGAGATACGGATACGAAGGAGACGACTGGCTCTAAGAGAAAATATCAAACGAAAAACTACAGCTTGTCGTCAAGCTAGAATGGTACGAAGCTATAACTACAGGTGCAAACAATGCATCACAGGCATGATATATCAGACTCCACATGGGATCGTATAAAGAACAACCTTCCTGGAAGTAAGGGGCATACAGATAGACCAGCATAGGACAATAGAACCTTTATCAATGCAGTACTATGGATCTTCAGGACAGGTGCTCCATGGAGAGATCTACCTCCTGATTATGGAGACTGGAAGAATACACATAGGAGGCTCTGTAGATGGAGAGATAAGGGTAGATACTGGAGGTAGTAGCAGGAGTAAGAGGAGGTGACCAGGCGATTGATCTTACTAAGGGGGGGAAACTCCAAAATACACCTGGCCATGGATGAGAATAGTATGCCGGTCAGAGTTATTGTTACAGATGGTACCACAGCTGATTGTACATGGGCTGATGAACTACCAGATGGCGTCAGAGAGGACTGGCCCCAGTACAGCCCTATAAATCCTATCCAAGTATCATCGTGGTAGCCATTCAACCTTGGAGGTTTTATTAAAAGGATCATGAAGCATCAACGTCACTATTTTGCAGAGCGCCTGAGCGCTTTCCGATGTTCCTAAGGCTAATGAACGCCGGGATTGTACATAACGCAACCACGCCCATGAACAGAGCCGCGAATGCATTTAGTTCGGGAGTTATCCCTATGCGTAGATTGGAAAAAATTAGAATAGGGAGTGTCGTTGTACCGGGACCGGACAAGAAACTTGCCACGACCAGGTCGTCCAATGAAAGTGCAAACGCGAGTATCCAACCCACCATGATCGACTGCAGTATGACTGGAAGTTTTATTCGCACGAATACGGTAAATGCCTTCGCTCCGAGATTTGCGGCAGCATCCTCGATTGCCCTATCAAAGAGACTTAACCTCGACTTTATTGTCAGGTGTGCATACGGGATTGTCAGAACGACGTGACCTATAACTATCGCGATTATGCCGTGGCCTATTTTCAGCCCGATACTATTCTCCGTCGTGATGAAAAGCATGAGCAGAGAGAACCCTATAATGATTTCTGGGATAATCACCGGGATAAGTATGGCATTTTTTAGGAGTTTCTTGCTGAAAAATTTGTCATCGCTGGTAACTGCCATTGCGGCGAGTACTCCCAAGACAACAGTGACAGTGGCCGAGATGATCGCTATCTTCACGCTCATAAATGCCGCCTCTATAAGGTCTCGATCCTGAAATACGGCGGTGTACCACTTTAATGAGAAGTGCGTCCACACGCCCGGTACATCCGATTCGCTAAATGATGTGATTACCAGCGATACAAGTGGTATATATAGGAATGTGATACCCACAATGAGAAAAAGCAGCACTGGCTTCGACATCTTATTCATTCTTAGCCTCCTCGTGTTTTATGGCGTTTTTCTTTATCTTGGCCCATGTCCTCATCGCCAGTCTCTCATTTTGCATATCGTGTTCTGACTGCACCAAATTCCCAAACACTAGCTTGTCGATGATTCTCGTGTCAGTTTGATATATCTCTGGATCACTTGTAATCTCCGGATTCAGAAATTGCTCCATTCCGCGCACATTTGCAATGATCCCTGTTTGGTTTGTCAGCTTAGCAGCAACATCAGATCTTAAGAGGTAGTTTAAAAATATGTGAGCATTTCGCTTGTGAGTGGATTTCTGCGGGATACCGGCACAGTCGATCCAGATGTTCCCAGCGTACATTGGAACAGTGTATCTTATCTTCTTTTTAATAGCCTTAGCCATCTTCTGTGCTCGCCAGGCATTGTCTGATGAACCAACAAAAAGACAGACTTCCCCCGTGATTAAATCGTAAGAGTTAGAAGAAAATTTCTTTATATACTGCCGTATCGGCCTGAATCGCTCTTCTATCGCCCTATATTGTGATTTGGTCGTCTCAGTGACTGGCAGCCCGCTAATCGCTCTCATCTGTGGAAAAATATCAGCATGTTCTTCAGGGAAACTAATACCATATCTTGATAACTTCTTTGCCTTGTCTGCGTCGAACAAAACCTCATATGAGTCTATGTTCTCTGCCGGCAGTACTGCTGCTACTTTATCAACGTCGTACGCTATCCCTATTGTACCCCAGAAGATAGGAAGTATCTGCTCGATGTCTCCCCCGGCTGCAATGTATTTTTCTGTGATCTGGCCAGATATGTTCTTCAAATTTGGAAGCCATGACTTGTTCAGCTTCGAGAAGACTCCCATACTGCACTGCCTCGCGGCAAACGGTATGAATGACGGGAAAACGACATCGTATTCACAGTTTGTGGCGAGCAACTTGGCCTCTAGGGTGCAGTTATTGTCGTACACATCATATACAACCTTGATCCCTGTTTCCTTCCTAAAGCCTTCCATAACCTCCTTCGTTATGACACCGTGCCACCCGTAGACGTATACGATGTTTTGACCATCATCCTTGCTGGTACAATAGAAGAACAGGAAAATCATCAGTATGTACACCCCTGCTACAACTTCCTTTTTGCTCAACTTACTTGACCTCCCAAGGCAATTAAGAGTAACAGCATCGTCGTCATACTCAGCGAAGATGCGGCATTACGCATCTGTGGCCGCCGTATTGATTCATTAGTGTGCACTTCAGCATTCAGTGACCATCCACAATCTAACCACTGTTTCCGGATATGCACGGGATATAGCGCAAAAACACCCATCTTTAACGACAACGCACGGCTCACACACGCGTAGGATAACATACAACGAGTCACCCCGTTACAGGAAAAAACTGGAAATTTCAAGCAAAGAATCATCTGCATCAATATTTTTTGATTTTTGAACAAAATTCACAAAATTATCCTAACATTTATTTAATTCTCCGGCGATTGCTGTTAGTATTAGAATGAGGGCTTTTTGAAAAGCGGACTTGGGATGAGATTGCTTGTTGTGGAGGATGAGAACGGAATCGCCACAAGAGTAGAGGCAACGTGTGCATCGGATGGCATGTCGTGTCATGTTGCTGAAAACGGCACTGAGGCCCTTGAGATGATGAAGTTTTACGATTATGATGCCATAATTCTCGATCTCATGCTCCCTGATATAGACGGATTTGAAATCCTTTCAAGAATGCGTGCCATCAAAAATAGTACCCCGGTCGTGATTTTGTCCGGCCTGAGCACAACAGAGGACAAAGTCAAATGCCTAACGATCGGCGCTGACGATTATGTAACAAAACCATTTAGCAAAACAGAACTTTTGGCAAGAATTCACGCCATTATTCGCCGCACATCTGGACACTTCTCATCAATAATAGACGTTGGCCCCATCAAAATAGACATCCGCCAAAGAAGCGTCAGGATATACGGCATGGAAATGTCGTTAACAAGCAAGGAGTATGCCATCCTCGAGCTACTAGCCATCAAAAAGGGCTCAGTACTCCCGAAAGAGGCATTCCTCAATCATATATATGGCGGTATGGATGAACCAGAAATAAAGATAGTCGATGTATTCGTTTGCAAGTTGAGAAAGAAGATCGCAGATATGACAGGTGGTCTGAATCTCATAGAGACAGTCTGGGGAAGAGGATATACTCTCCGAGACCTCGCAGAAGAAACAGTCAACTCTTCAACCAACTCACTAAAAGTTGGTTGAAATAAACTATATAAAAAATCTCTCTAATTTTCAGCAGCATCTGAATAATTTATATCTTCTAAAATCCATATAAAGCTGCTATATTATAGCAGTATGTTCATATTACAGGATGAGAATAGAATGAAGATAGTGAAGATTCTGATTGCAGTTATGCTGACACTGCAGGTACCAACATACGCGGTAGAGACAACAGTAAATACGATAGAGGAAGAGAGAAAGGTAGAAATAGGGAAAGTTTTTGATACGCATATAGAGACTCTCAAAAACAAACTAGAAAAAGAGAAACAGGAAAGAGAGGGAACTGAAAACAACGAGCAAGCAGAAAGAATCGAGGAACACATAAAATTCGTCACCGGAAAATATGAATTCAATGATAAATCAACTAGTGGGAATTCTATAAGAGTCATACGCGGTATGTTTATGCATGAATGGCCAGAATTTTTATTGGCTCTACAGCTTAGTAATATGGAGAAAACGCTGCTGGAAGCTATAAAAGATCTGAAACCAGCGGAATGCAATGGAATCGTACTACAATATGTTCTGTACAAATCACTGTATGTGTTTCAAGACCAGTCACCATTACAAATGACCGTACAAGCAATTACAGATGGAGTGGTGGAGTTAATCCGGAAAAAGGCGGCCTGGCCGTATAACGGCAAAGAGGCTGAATGGGTATCGCAGAACGAGGCATTAATTCGAGAAAAATTCTCCGCAGCAGCAGAGGACATCCTACGATACTTTGCTATACTGGAACTCAAAAGCCCAATCCAGCAGCTAAGCAGGCAGATGCCAGACGGGTCTGCGGATGGGAATTATACAGATACCAGCTTAAGAATTGAATACTATGGAATTTTACTGCGAGTTGCATCAGGAAAAAAAATTCCCTATATATACGGTGTTTGGAATGATTTAAAAAAGAGTCTAGACTTCGATACGCCCATCCATCACGGCAACTATATATCACATACCAAAAAGAGGCTATTAAGATAAAAGAACAGAACACTAATTATGGACAGTGATTGGGAAAAGGCCTGTCTTTACCCAATCACTTGGGATGACCAATTTCTGATTTTCGATCAGATCGGAAATGATCAAAATATTTACCTGACTGCAGCCATTAAGGATGATCCAGATAAAAAAACAAACCAATCTACTGGCGTCAAAGAAATTATGCCGAGAGGAGAACATCTGGAGATTATAGATCAACATTATAAATTTAACGGTGAGATCGATTCAATATCCACAAGCGACAAGGACGAAACAACCATTATCAGTGCTAGCAAAGGGGCAATTAACATTGGCACTCAGCCAATTGAAATTGAATCATTTCGCGCCACGCACTGTAGAGGATCACTAAATATAATATTTTTCGAAAAGAAGAAAGATAGAAAATCCTGGACCCCCTTTCCTAAGCAAAACAAGGAGGCTACTGTTAAACTGATCAGTCCTGTCTCGGTCTACGTGAACAGCGCGGGAGGCATATCCATCATCGATAATTCCGTTGGGATCCCCGCGGAAATGTATTGTTGTGGCGCATACATCTGTTCAAAATCGCTGGGTTATAGCCGCGGACTGGATAAATCAGAATGGAATTCCATGGAACTGACGAATGGCTGTTTAACAAAAGATAAAGACTATGGATGCAAATTCTCGACAGCTCGAATAGAGATGGACGAAGTCACAATCCAGTCCATGGAATTCGACTTCACGGAAGGGATTACGTGGCATCTCTGGAACCTAAAGATTCATGGTACTTTGAAGATTCTTGTTGATGAAAAGTGGAATCCGGAAAGAATTCAAAGAATTGAAAGGATTGATGGACTCCAAGAAATTGATGGACTCCAGGGATTAGAACACATAGAAGGTGGCGGATATTACGTCCTGGAAGCTAGTGGAGAGGCAGGGATTAAAATAACGCGGCTAGGTGGCGAAATGTTCATGCGGAACGACGAGGGAAAAACACAGGTAGCGTCAGTAACACTTATTCCAGCTAACAATAATCTGAAACTCGAAGAAATAGCTTACATCGAACCGACAAGCGAAGAGGAATAAGATCTAATAAATTCCCAGCCGCCCCAGGCTCTGGCAATGAATCATTGCTTGGGCCTCCTCTCATATGATAAAAATCTAGCAGATGACGGCTTAAAGGGACACACACTGTGAGTATAAAAAGAGCGCTATCAGTTACCAGAACTGAAGATTTTGCGGCATGGTATCAGGCTGTTATAGTTGGGGCTGATTTAGCGGAGAACTCTGTTGTCAAGGGATGCATGGTCATAAAGCCGTACGGCTATGCGATATGGGAGAATATGCAAAGGATCCTTGACATGAAGTTCAAGGAGCTGGGGCACAGTAATGCATACTTTCCGATGTTCATACCAATAGACCTGTTCGAAAAAGAGTCTGTGCATGTCTCTGAATTTGCCAAGGAGATGGCGATAGTAACGCACCACAAGCTAGAGCGCGTGGATGGGAAGCTTGTTCCAACTTCGCCCCTGGAGATACCTCTAGCTGTGAGACCGACATCAGAAATGATAATCGGAGAGTCGATGGCAAGATGGATTAAGTCGTACCGAGATCTCCCGATTCTAATTAACCAATGGTGTAACGTCGTTAGATGGGAAATGCGAACCAGAATGTTCCTTAGAACCACCGAATTTCTATGGCAAGAGGGCCATACCGCACATGAAACTGAGGAAGAGGCCAGAGAAGAGACGACGCGCATGCACGATGTCTATAAATGGTTTATATGCGATGTGCTGAAGATGTTCGCAGTCCCCGGCAAAAAACCAGAGTATGACAAATTTGCAGGCGCACAGGACACATATTCCATCGAGGCGATGATGCAGGACGGTAAGGCCTTGCAGGCCGCCACAAGCCACTACCTCGGGCAGAATTTCGCAAGGGCGGTTAATATCCAGTTCCAAGGAAGGGACGGGCAGCTGCATCATGCTCATACGACATCCTGGGGGCTAACGACTAGGACAATCGGTGGCTTGATCATGAGCCACGCAGATGATGATGGCCTGAACCTCCCATCAGCTGTAGCTCCATATCACCTCGTGATCATTCCACTCTTGAGAGGTAATGAGGGCGAAGCGGCCGTCCTCGAATATTGCGATGAGATAAAATATTGCCTGCCACCAGACGTCAGACTCCTGATCGACAACAAGGAAGACACACCACAAAACAAGAAATGGGCGTACGTGAGAAAGGGTATCCCACTTATCCTAGAGATTGGAAAGAATGAGCTAGCTAACAGATCTGTATACTTCACTGAGCGACTTTCAATGACCATGGGAACCATGTCAATCGACGAGTTCGCCGGCAAGATAACCAAGCTGCTGCTAGAGCACGATGAAAAACTTAGACAGATATGCGAGAAAAACAGCATGACCAGGTGGGGGGAAGATATAAAAACGGCAGATGAGCTGCTGGAGGCCCTCTCTAGCGCCAATTCTGGATTCGTTCTTGCAAAATGGGGAGGAACAGGAGAAAATATGGAGTTGTTGGACAAGGTTGCTGCTACAATAAGATGTATTCCATTGCGCCAGTCCGAAACCACAGGGAAGTGTGTCTTAACTGGGAAAGAGGCCGTAACCGATGCTATCTTCGCCAAGAGTTATTGAGATACGAAAAAGTGTACCCGTAGCTCAGTTGGATAGAGCGTCTCCCTCCGAAGGAGAAGGCCGTTGGTTCAAGTCCAATCGGGTACGCCATAGAAAAGGAAACTCAGGATAAGATTTATAGATTATGGTATCTCGAGGTATCCGATAGCCCTGATAGAAATGGATATCGCACATGAGGGCGTGGTATCAGGCGGAGAGGAATGCGTCTTCATCACAGAGCACTACCCTCTGTATTCAGCCGGAAAAAGTTTTAAGGAAACTGACTTTGTGGCCACGCCAGTAGTTCAGATCTATTATCCACAAAGGGGAGGACGTGTCACTGTACACTCTCCAGGGCAACTTGTGATATACCCGATAATTAATCTCAGAGCCCGCAATATCACAATCAGCGCCTACATACGGTTGCTAGAGGGCTGGATCCTAGATGTGCTCAGTGTCTTCGGAATATACCACGCACAGGCCCGTAGCGAGGTTGGAGTATGGGTAAATGAAGAAAAGCTAGGGTTCATAGGGGTCCAAGTGCGTAACGGGATCACAAGTCACGGATTGTGCCTCAACATATCGAACGACCTCTCATTGTTCGAAGCAATCATCCCATGCGGCTTAAACAACGTCAAGGTAACTTCGATGGAAAAGATTCTTGGTCGAAGAGTGGCACTTGCGGACGTCGCGAAGGCGTTTGTGGACACGAATTCACGAATTCTTCGCTAGAAACACTATCAAATTTGTGCACAGCCATGTGGTAGAGACTTTCAAATCGGGGCAAGTAGCCACTTTTGGAAGCGAGTTTTGCGACTATGTTACATGGCCGATCACACGACATAACTGCAGCTTTCACAGCACACACAAGCACAGAAGATATCGCTTGAATTTGCGAGGCACATCGCTTCTAATGACATCAATGAAATTTTATCCAGTACTTAACACTGGCGCTGGGATTGTCGTATGGATAACGAGCAATTGGCGAATTTCGCGAGTTTAGTAAGGTGCCTGTCCATCGATATGGTGAATGAGGCAGGATCTGGGCACCAAGGCGCCCCCTTAGGCTTCGCAGATGTGATGTCTGTCCTCTTTAATGAGTCAATGTTCTTTGCTCCTGGAAATCGCACTCGTGACAGACTGGTGCTGTCCGCAGGACACGCAAGCGCAGCATTGTATGCGTGCATATACCTAACTCGCAAAACGTCTTTATCGATCGATGATCTAAGGTGGTACAGGAAATTTGGAGCAATTTGCCAAGGCCATCCGGAGATCAAGGTAAATCTCGGTGTTGAAATGACAACTGGTGCCCTGGGCCAAGGTATAGCAACAGCAGTTGGTGTCGCAATCGCATTGAAGAAAAAGAAAATCGACGGCAAGGTATTCGTCATAGTGGGAGACGGATGCCTTATGGAAGGGGTATCGCACGAAGCAGCGACCCTCGCTATCTCCCTCAATTTGGACAACCTGATAGTCTTATTCGATGACAACGACGTCTGTATCGACGGATTTGCCTCATCGTATACGACTGACAACGCAGCTCGATTCGAAGCGTACGGGTTTGGTGTATTTCGTGCAGATGGTCACAACTACGACGAAATAAGAAGCTCCATAGCTTTGGCAAAATCATCAACGAAGCCTTCATTCATTGCTTTCAAGACGACAATTGGCAAGATGGCCAAAAACGCTGGTACTCCACAGTGTCACGGCAAGTTTGTATCTAACGCAGAGGCAAAAGAAATAAGAAAACATCTCGGCCTTCCAGAGGAGCGGTTTTCCATTCCAGATTGGTTTGTCGTAGCACACGCCAGCGCTTCAAAAGGTGCCAGTGATGCCGCATCGGAAGACACCTCACTATACGTTGCATCAGAGTTCAGGGACGAGTTACACCAGGAGATAAATAGACTGAAGAGAAGGTTGTCAAAAGATACAACTCCGCGATCTACTAGACACTACAGCGGCATCGTGCTCGAAGCCCTAACAAAGAGATTTAGCTGTCTCATTGGCGGTTCAGCCGACTTGTCGCAATCGAACTGTACAATATCTGAAAGCAGCATTCCAATCAGTAGCAGAAACTTCGGTGGTAATTACATACATTATGGGATAAGAGAACACGCGATGGGATGTGCAATGAACGGCCTAGCACTTGAAGGGTTTATTCCATACGGTGGCACGTTCCTCGTCTTCAGCGATTACATGAAACCGGCGCTTCGGAATGCCGCCCTCATGAGAATCGCCCCAATCTTCATACTAACTCATGACTCCATAGCAATCGGAGAGGATGGGGCGACGCATCAGCCGGTTGAGCAGCTTACCTCTCTACGCAGTATCCCGAATTTTAATGTCTTTAGGCCGAACTGCGGTGCAGAAGTTGCAGAATGCCTAGAATTGGCCATATGCAATCGCACAACCCCATCTGCTATAGTCCTAACAAAGCAACCGGTCGATAACCTGAGATCTGAATATACTCCAGAAAATATGTCAGCATATGGCATGTATGAAATATCGCCATATGAAGGTGGAACGTTCTCAAAACGAGTGACTATCGTTGCATCAGGCTCAGAAGTATCGCTCGCATCAGATGTAAAGAGAGCCATTCAGTCTTGTTGTGATTGCCGCATTATATCCGCACCATGTCTCGAGCTCTTTGATGCGCAGTCAGTCGAATACAAGGAGTCAATCTTGAGGGATGACAGCAAGAAAGTATTCATTGAGGCCGGGTGCGCTACTGAATGGCACAGGTACAAGACAACAAACGATAACATCGTCATAGGGGTCAATGATTTTGGCGAGTCAGGGACAACGGCGGAACTTTTCGCGAAGTTTGGATTAACGGCACAAGCAATTGTGGAACGTGTGATAGCTGGACTGTAGTGGAACATAGTCTCAGCAAATTTCCCAGCTTGCTGCTCGCAATTAGATGTGGTACACTCAATATGTGTGCGCATGCAGTGGTAGGGGTAGGTGAAGATGAAATACGAAAAGATTATTTGCTGTGTCATTGTCTCACTGGCGTTTGTGGTGATATGCAAGGACGCCATCAACAGCCACAAAAACAGCGGCCGCCATATTTATACGAACGGACTGTCTTCTAGAGACATCGTCTCAGACTATGCTGTTTGGAACATCGGAATTCAGAATGAAGCCCAGAACAATGTGAAGGACTCTCAGACGAAGAGGAGCGCTGACAAAGCGGCTGTTCTCAATTTTTTGAAAAAGAATGGGCTAAGCGAGAGCATCGTGGAAGAAAGTTTTAGCATAAGTGATAACTGGAGGAGGCATGATTACAACTCCAAGGGCAATACTAAGCGCCCACGATTTGAAATCGTCGATACAATTACTGTGAAAAGCACGGATGTGCAAAAGATTCAAAAAGCCATTGCAGGAACAGGAGAGTCCTTGGTATCTGTGGGCGTAAACGTCTCGAACGTGGTAAAATATCTCTATAGTCAGATGGAAAAATTAAGGATAGCGATGATTGAGGATGCAACGAGAGACTCCAAGACTAGAGCAGAACATGTGGCGCAGGTGTCTGGTTGCAAGATAAAAGAAATCTTGTCGCTTGAAACTGGGCGGTTCTCGATGGTGGCGGCAGATTCTTCTGATGCTGCGAGTGGTGAATCCTCTTCGTACTACTACGGGAGTGAAGGTGAGGAGTCTGTTAACAAACGGATACGGGTTGTTGTGCACGGCGCCTACAGAGTTGAATAGACGCGGTTGACAGAGACTAGTCAGCCACCGATCCGATATTAAGTAGGCTCAATAACAGAGATTCTTTGAAAAACAAAGCAGGGCCGAAAAAATAGCCCGCTGCTGTATAAATTTTTCTAAAAATATTGCGTAGAGCGCTTGATGTTGCTACAATGATGATAAAGACTTTGCGATTTTACATTAAAAAAGATGAAAAAAATATTAGGTGCTTTTTTGTTGGTGAGTTTTTGGACGTGGAACGTTGTGGCTCAGAGGGGCTTGAACGGCGGATTGCCCGGCAATAGTGATCTGAATAAGGGAAAGCCACTGGATCAGTACGATGAATGCCCGAATAGTCCCGAAGTCCAGGAAAAAGACCTGGATGATTCTGATGAGATCGTAGATCAGTTTCACCAACCAATTCAGTTTCAGCAGCTGGATATGGCTGATGCAGAAACGCATACAGATCCGCAAAACAAAAAGGTCGACGTGCAGGAGAAAAGAAAAGGATCCGTAGGAAAGCAAATAAAAGCCGTCGCGCCACAGCTGACAGAAGCACTTAAACAAGTGACTGGAGCAGGAATAAAATTGCCCCTCATCCGAGTAGATATAGGAACTTACCCATGCTTATCCAATATGGAAGCCATGGTGTGATCCTTTTCCTTGCTTCCTCTCGAAGAGCCGAACTCGAAGTTATAGGCATCCTTGAGGCATGAGCCGAAGATACCGGCTATTGTA
>JAIRMJ010000002.1 GCA_031258785.1 Holosporales bacterium
CTCTGTGTTTCCTTACCACTTGGTACTTGATCATAGGGTAATCCATTCATAACAGCATTGATTCGCTATACCTAATTACCACAATTTAGGGGCTATGTATATCTTTTGCAGGAGCTCTAATTTACGTTGAGGATCGAAGAATGAAACTTATGAGCGATGAAAAACGCGGATCAGTGGATTGTAATGGAGGCCTCATATTAATTGAAGGAAATAAATGGTGTGGGCTAGGTGGGTATTACTCAACAAAGGAGGCAAAGTCTTACAATAGCATAGATTTAGAAAATATTGATTTTGGGATCAAAATAAAAGAAATTTTGGAGAAAAGCGTAAATTTACTATATTCTAAAAAAGCTATGGAGTTCATTAGGTTAGAAAATAATGAAGATTGGAAACAACAATTTGAGTTTTTAAAAATGAATTATGGGTATAAAACAGAACAGTCTTTTAGTAAAAATATGATGCACTGTACATTAGTTAAAAAAGACGAAAAACTTAAAATTTCGCCTTGGGAACGCGTTCGAAATGGCTGGGATGGTCTTGACGAAAAGTACGACATAACTCTGAAATCAGATGTTATACCAGAACTACTCGGAGCAACAGTTCGTTTTGCTTTCACTCGCTGTCGTGGTAAAGGCCTAGATGTTGTTACAAAGGCCCTCTTTCCAAATGGCGTTCCAAACTCTCTGGAGGAGTACCTTGAGTCTGTGGATCCCGACTACAAGCAGTGGCTGATAAGCGTGTGATTAGGTTTCTCTTTGCATTTTTTACACTCGTCTTTTCCTGCTTTGGCGTCTGTGTTATGACACCAATTAGGAAAATGCTTACAAAATCAAAACTCAGTCATTTTTATGCAATTTTCTTAAAAAATTCATGGTTTTTTAACTATTTATATGTAGAGTGAAAATATGTGTTGCATCTGCAATTACTGTGGTAGAATGTCAGCCGGTTTGGTTGGTGTTTGTTGAGGTGAAGTATGGTTGGGAAGGTCTTGTCTGCGGTGGCTATGCTGTCGGCGTTTAGGAGTTGTGCGTCTTCTTTAGAGGCGCTTGCATCTGGTACTGATGTTGTACGTACCAGTGATGTGGATTACGAAGATGGCTTAAAGTCTGCAGATACGGAGTACATATCGGTTGAAAAGCTTCAGGACGCGATGGAGAACATAGATACAGTTGTGAACATTGCGGAAAACACATTGAATCTTGCAGCAATAGGGAATCTTAACAGGGAGAACAAAATAGTATTACTCAGTTGCACAAAGAGTATCCTAGATGGGTATTGTACTACGAAGGATCAGGAGGCTATGGAACAACTCGGAATTGTGTTGGAGGAAGAGTTGAAATCTGAGGATGCGAAAATATTAGAGCGGCAACTGGAATGGATTAACGATATACAGAACAGTATTGACATGGACAGGTCCTCACAACGGGACTATGCGCCTTGCCTGGATGAGTCACATCCGGAGCACTTGTATGCTATTTTAAACCGTTATGTGTACATAGTTGCGAAATGTGCGCGCGGGCTGGACAAGCCAGGTAAACTGGAAGATTTATGGGTACTATCCAGAGATGTTTGGGGAGCTACTTCAGCTATGGACAGCTACTCTGAAGGACTTTTGCAAATAGCGAAAGAGTTAGAACGTCAGATATGTAATAAATGGGAATCTCTAATGGGGTACGCATAAAGATAAAAAAATAGAAAAATGGGGAGAAGTACACGACAATGAACCTGAGAAAAAGTAGCATGGTACGCGGTGCGGTATGCTACGCGGCGGCAATCCTTTTGGCAGCCCATGGCGCGCTAGTCGGCGCGACAGATGGTGACACAAGACAGAACGAAGCAAAAAATCAGTTCGCGGAGATTTGGTACGCTACTGATAAAGCAGGTCGCATCACACAATTTGCAAAGTGCATCAACACACTGGAGACCCTTGGCAAGGGGCGGCCGTATAAAAACCTCGCGAAACATATCGCGGCTAAGCATTTTAACTCTGTCCTGCAAAAACAGCCAAAAAATAAACGCTCAATCGATTCGTCAGAATCATTTCAAACACTAAAATTATGCCAACCTTCAAATGCTTTATTTTGCTGGAGTGTGCCAAGCATCTCCCCGCCAGACACCGAAACTGAAGCTGAAAAATCGCACCGGTGGCTTCAGATTATGGATTGGCACTTAGCATACGTGAATCAGCTAGAAAACTATCTGAAATGGCTGGATGAAGATGTACTACCGCTGCTCAAGGCGCATGACGTGCTGAAAGATCTGAAAGATCTGAAAGATCTGAAAAAGCAGAAAGATAAAGATGTGGGGCAGGGTTCCAATTCGGGTAATCCCAATGAGACGACGGGCAGCGACGTTTCTAAACCGTATAGCACCGATACCGGCAAGTTGATAAGGATATGTTCGGAAGCAGTCAGCGGTACCTCACCACGCATCAAACAGCTTAAAAAGGACGAAATTGGCCAGATGTCTGATGTTGTGAAAGCATGTACGAAACTCCAAAGTGAAAGCTATAAGAGCAGTTCTACTTTTTTGCCAGAATCGGGAAGCTCATCATCTAGCTCGATCATAGGTACGATTTCCACAAACGATAAAGACATCGAAGCGCTAACAACTGGATTCAATGAAGCGCTTTTAAAGCTGGGGCGATTGGGTGAAGAATTGAGCCGAGCGACAAAAAAAGGCAATAAAAAAGGCTCCACACAAAATGAGAAATCCTACGCTAACGTGACGGAAAGTTTCACTGATACCTCCCATTCATCGCTACCAACTAATAAAGAAAACACACCGACTTTGCAAGGACTGGTGGACGCGGTGAACACATTCAAAGCAGCGCTAAAAAACTTAATCACCGATTTCAATCATAAAACGGAAATATTGCTTGAGCTATGCTACGAGCCTTGCGTGCAGGAGATAGTGGGGGCAATGATAAAAACAGCCAATCAGGATGAAACAAAGGACAACAATCAAGAGCAAGGGCTGCCAAACGTAAAGATAGAATACGTTGAACCGCATAACGAACAGCTTTATGTCGCAGCCGTACTGAAACTCGACTTTGCTTCAACAGCAGCCTTTCAGGCATACATCAAACAAGTTGCGGAAAACGCCTCAATTCAGGATGGCGGATCGACTGAGAAGATCCAGCTAGGAGACTTCACAACAAAAAAACAGGCACAGACAGGAGATGTGGTACAACTGAAACTAGTCCTTCAGGCACCTTGCGAGGCTTGGACTGCGCAGTTTCCGGCCAGAACCAATAAAGGCGGCGAGGAGCAATCTAATGAAGATTCTACTATAGATACAGCAAAACAAAAGAATAGCTGGGTTAAAACCGTGCGTCTAATCGATACTCCTTTTATAGCGTCGCTGTACGTTGGGCCACCGAGCAGTGACACGGACGATAAATCCAACCACATCAAAGCTGGCAATGGCGGAGGTGGCGGTTCCAGAGGGGGATCAGTTGTGACTCCCAGTCTCCCAACAGTAGTCCAAACAACCGCCGGCATACCAATTTGCGGTCTCACTAACGATGGCCGCAATCTCTGCTACTTCAACGCAACAATGCAGGCTTTGAACGCTTGCACGGCACTGGAAACAAAACTGGCAGAAGCGACCTGGCCTGTAAGTGAAAATCTGTCAAACATCTTTAATGCGATAAACGGCGTAACAGCAACCACAGATATACAGCCAAATATCTTGGCGTTGGCGCAGGCCTTGTTTCCAACATGGAAAACAACAAGGGAAGAATATAAAACATGCCTGGAAGAGTACAACAACAGGTCGCATAAAGCAGGCGATGTTCCCCCTGTGGAGCCGTTGGGCTCAAATCTCCCATATGTTGCAAAGAATGGCACCGATGGTAAGCAACAAGATGTACATGAGTTGCTTATCACAGTGCTTGATGCCGCGAGCGGAGAGGAAAAGAGTAATGCGCTAACAAAAATAAAGACGCAATATCCAACGAAACCAGGACAAGAATCTAGTCAGCAACTGAGTAACGATCAGATAAACTTCGCACTAGATATGGTCTGTGGCAAGCGACTGGAAGATGCCAAAAGAACGGATGCCGAACAGATGCTGGAATTGCCGGAGACAAATGAAGAAGCAGTGAAAAACATGCTGCCACTGACAATGAACATTACAGGAAAGTTTTCAGAAACAAAAACATGCAGCAGTTGCAGTAGCTTTAGTACCACAGCAGATCCTTTTACGATACTGACGTTGCCTATACCGAAAATATCAGAAACTGCAATTACTTTGGATCAGTGTCTACAGCAGTACCACGCGGAAGAAACACTGGACGGAGCCAACAAGTGGCACTGCCCAACTTGCAATCAAAAACAGCAAGCCAAAAAGCAAAATTCTATAACGGTATGGCCTCAAACATTGATTATCCAGCTGAGAAGATTCGGTTATGGTGAAAGAGCCACGAAAGTGACGACGCAAATTAATTATCCCACTGATTGGGATCCTCAAACAGGAGCCCCGCATTATGTCTTGAAGGCGATAGTGCATCACTCTGGGAAAAGCCCAAATGCAGGGCACTACACAGCATCTGTGCTACACGACGGCCAGTGGTATTATGCGAACGATACGACAGTTACAAAGATAAATCCAAACGAACCACAACCAGATGATGGCGATCAACAAGCGTATCTGCTGTTTTACGAAAAAGATGATGCGGCTGCTGGAGCATCGGGCAGTAGCTCCACCCCATAGAGTTACCCAAGTTCTGAATCATCAGAAACAGACAACAAATAGCAGATTAATAAGAGAGGAAAGATGGTGTCCAGTATAGCTTGTTGAGCTAGAAACCAGGCGAGACTGCGTTTTTGGAAGCGGATATGGCGCAGAACTCCATCACACCCCCGCCCCAGGGTGGAGTTGTGACGCTAAAAAAGGCACCTCCGCTCCGCCAGATTTGCAGAAGTAATATGACTTCATGCTAATTTCATGACATATCCGAAGGCCGCAGGAATACCAAGGGATACGTAGTGTTTGTGCGCTCCTTACAGGTTTTTAAATTTGTCCAAAACACACCATCTTTAACTCCAAAATGCTCCAAAACTCCGCTAGCTGCGCACCTCAGATTTTTGGGAGCTGTCCTAGATAAGCAAAATAATCTAGGATGGAGAGATGAGAAAGAGCAGATTAAGCAAACCAAAACAGGCAAAATTGATAGAGTTTTTTGTTGTTGGGGCAACTGCAAGGAGCACTGCAGAAATACTTGATATCAACAAAAACACAGTGGCACTATACTTCCACAAGCTAAGGCTCTTGATTTACCAAAATAATCAACAAGAGCTTGAATTTAGCGGAGAAGTGGAAATTGATGAATCATACTTTGGAGGAATCAGAAAGGGAAAAAGAGGGAGGGGAGCAGCAGGAAAAGTACCTGTATTTGGGTTATTGAAGAGAGGAGGCAAGGTATATACACAGATAATTGAGAACGCAAAAACATCAACATTGTTGCCTATCATCAAAGAGAAAATCAAACCTGATAGTGTTGTATACACCAACAATTTTCGTTCATATAGCGCGCTAGATGTCTCTGGATTTAAGCATTACAGGATAAATCACTCCAAACTGTTCGCTGATAAACATAACCATATTAATGGAATAGAGAACTTCTGGAATCAAGCTAAGAGATATATGAGAAAGTTCAATGGTATTGATAAAAAATACTTCAGCTTATTTTTAAAGAAATGCGAATGGAGATTTAATACTTGGGGACCCAGAGCTCTGCTAATTGACCTAAAACGAACATTAAAGGAGCTTTTTTGATGATTTCAGGTGTCAGCCCCATTAATTATATGTGGCGGGAGAGACGGGACTTGAACCCGCGACCTCCGGCGTGACAGGCCGGCGCTCTAACCAGCTGAGCTACTCCCCCCGATCATTTATCATGGATCGACTCGGGCCAATCCATACTCACACACTATCATTTCTTGTCTCGAGCTTCAACGTTTATTGAATGTTCACTTCCAGCATCGCCATTATCTTGCGTCAAATAGTGGCCGCAAATCTGGATGCTCACTAAACTCGAGACCGCTCATCTCAAAGATCTCCCGCTCGTACCAATCAGCATTCTCGAAGAGGACGGTGACGCTTCTTACAGTATCGTTTTCCAGGGCGCTTGTAACGACAAAGACCGTCATATCGATGAGATAACTGTGCAGCTGGTAATATATATGGTACAGTCCTAGCGTCGCCAGATGATCTACAGAGAAGCAATCTGTAAGGGTTGAGAACTGCAGCTGTGTGTCTGAACTCAGTTTCGAGAGACACCGCAGCATTACGGACGGTTGAACATGCACATACAGATTTTGACTCTCAATTGAGAAGCGAGAGACATCCTCTCCCAGGGATTTCCCCAAAAGCTTTTGACAATCTGGTAGAGACAGCCGCCTTGTCATTTTTTTAAATTCTTCGGAGGGTTTGTTAAGGACGCTGGTATTTCAAACACTGATTCCGGCGCCTTTCTTGCATCATTGATGCTTAAGGTTTCAGGATCAAGGCTAAAAAGAGTCTCAGTCTTTTCATCATCTATGATCCACGCTCTCAGATACTCAATATTTCCGCTTTTTTCGTATTTTGAAAACACGAGCGTTATGGCAATGTTGTTAAATATGGAAGATCTTTCCAGCCTTATCCTGAGGAGTTCTTTTGAATCCTCTAGGATGCTGAATTTTTCCTTACACAGATCTATTTTGCCGACGATGACAGAGTACACTGGAACGCTTGAAAGCGAGTATCTATATTGCTTTCCTGTCTTGCTTTCATACACAGTCACACTGTCCCCAATTACAAGGATTTCCTGCGCTAAACCACTTGTATAGCTTACTCTTATTTTTGTGGTCTTCAGCTTGGAAAGCCAGAACTTCCCCTGATACAGCTCGCCGCCATCACCGGTTATCTGCTCGAACTTAGCTCTCATGAATCGCAGTCCTCGCAGGTAACTCTCTACCTTCCTGGCTATCTCTTCTTTCTTGCTTTTATCTTCGTTTCCATCCTCGACCGCTGGAGCCGTACCAGCTCCATATACCGAGATTTGCGCTAACGACGCGACGGCAATTAGGAGTTTGCCGTTGTCCACAGTCATTATCTTGAATAAAATTCAATCACCAGATTTGGCTCCATCGTGACCGGGTATGGGACATCTGCGAGCTGTGGGGTTCTAACAAGCCTTCCCTTCAGGCCATTCGATTCAACAGCTAAGTAATCCGGGACGTCGCGTTCTGTTAGTTCCAAAGATGCCTGTACGTTCATGTTCTTCGCCATTTTGCCAAGAACAGAGATCTCATCTCCATCTGCGAGTAAATACGAAGGTCTGTCGACTCTTCCGCCATTCACGGCTATATGCCCGTGGTTTATAAGCTGCCTTGCTGCAAAAACCGTCGGCGCAAATTTCATGCGGTATACAGCCGCATCCAGCCTTCTTTCAAGCAGGCTGATCAAATTCTCTGACGTGTCGCCTCTAAGACGCACTGCCTCCTGGTAAATCTTCCTGAATTGCTTCTCTCCAATGTTTCCATAGTACCCCTTCAGCTTCTGCTTCGCTCGCAGCTGTATGCAATAATCTGAAGGTTTTGATCTGTTCTTTCCGTGCTCGCCTGGGGCATAATTCCTGCTGTTGAATGGGCTCTTTGGCCGACCCCAAAGGTTAACACCCAAACGCCTATCAATCTTGTACTTCGCGGAAATTCTCTTTCCCATATCCTAAGACATCCTTCATTAAATCGCGCCGCACAGTGCGGGCCGAAAACATCAATATTAGACTACAAATGAGTGGCTGAATCAAGCAAAATCTATATGTTCGTAAAGCAGATCTACAAGGGTGCCATCACGTGGCAACATGCTGAAGGTCCTATACACTATAGTGTACTGCAAAAAAATGTTCCACGTGGAACATAACTATAAATTCCCCCTCCACCTTTAACTCTCTCTTAACCCTCCTCATGTCATAATGGTGGTATATGGAGGAGATGTTTGGCGGACAGAGATAATGACTACAAATAGAGTAAATAACAGTACTTATATCTATATCTTCCTATATATACTACTAAGTACTATAACATGTAGTGGTAGTATAGTATGTAATAGTGATACTACTATAACTAGTGGCAATACAGTAACAGTAGGAGATGGCAGTACTATAACTGTAACACCAGGTAAGGTACTAACTATAGGAGGTAAGTTAGAGATAGCTGCATCTGTACCTCCTCCAGCACTATTCATCCCTCCTAACCTTATAGATATAACAACCATAACCGGTAGGGAGAATGGGATAGCATATATTGGGACTAGTGATCGCAGTATTGTTATAACTAAGGTGATTCCCCAAGGTGGCTCTCTCGATAATCCGGATGTACTATTTGAGATGTACGATTCGGAGTTATCAAATGGCGACCCTGGAGGCAAATTTACGAGAGACAATATGAGGTCTGTGGATAGAATTGATACAGGTAGCATAGTAGGTAGCATGGAGGAGGGATACCGCATATCTAATGAGAAGTTCAGTGCTGCCTCTTCATACATGTTTGTTGAAGACTCTTTTCCGGATACGTATGTTTATAGTTTGGCTGGAGCTCTTACTTATTACGGTGCTATCGACTCCATGGCGGATTATGACCCAAACAGATGGCGAACGTGGGTCAGTGTGGCTGATGAATACTTTGTGCATGAGTATCCACATAAAAGCACCTATATGGCTGGCTACGCTTGGGTTCAGGTGGGCAATGTTCCAAGCACTGAGCTCTTCATAGAGTATTATGATCAGGAAAGGTGGACATTTGTTGATTATTACTCTCTTTTCAGTGGCGAATTGATCGAAGACACAGAAGTCCCAGGCCGGTACATCAGCCCTGCTGAGCCAGGAATCCCACTCCTTCGTTATGGAACAGCCCCATATTATGTGTATAAGTTTTCGAGTTAACCTCATGTATGTTGAGGAGAGCTCTGAAGCTCATCGTCAAAACGAAACAGTGGCGTAACCTGGCCGTGGATGCGTTGGTTATGCCACTCAGAGTTATCATTACAGAGAGACGGTACCACAGCTGATTGTACAGGGGCTAATAAGTTGATAGAAGGAAGAAAAAGATGGTAATTTGACGATAGGCCTAAAGCCTCAATTTATCTATCGATCATCATTGCCATAGGCCATATCCTGTTGCTGGTTTTTGCCACGGTGTCCGTTGGTTTCGTAATTTGGTAAAAATCCTCGTGGGGCCCCCTGTGTGTCACCTGTCACAACATCCCATAATGAAATCCAGCGACCCCAGGATTGCCGTGATATCGGGGATTTGCGCTCCGATAAGGAGCTTTTTCAGGAGTTGCACGTGGGCGAAACATGGAGATTTGAAGTGCAGTCTGTATGGTTTCGTAGTTTCCTTATCGAGCAGTAGATGGACTCCAAATTCTCCGCGCGGGGTCTCAGTTGCGGCATACACGATTGAGTGAGGCGGCAATGTCAGGCTGTGCAAGGATGGATGAAGGTGATTACAAGTAGCGCCACTTGGCATGAGCTTCAAGCACTGTTTTATCAGATCAACACTCTGTTGTATCTCGAGAAACCTCAACTTTGTCCTATCGTAGCAATCGCCGCCAGTTAGGATTATGGGTTCAAATTCCAAGTCTGCGTACGCCCCATATGGAATGGATTTCCTGATATCGTACGGAATACCGGAAGCTCTCAAGTTTACCCCAGAAATACCGTGCCTCTTTGCCATTTTTGCAGATATCACCCCAATATTCTTCGTTCTCTTGGCGAAGATTCTGCTATTAAGCGCCATTTTCTCGACGGCATTCAGGTAGAATCCCAATCCATCCAAGAAGCTGTAAACCCTCTCGATAATATCATCGGATATATCCGCCAATACGCCACCTGGAACATAGCAGGCCAAGTGCATTCTAGCACCAGTTATTGCCTCGAAAATATCCATAACCTTTTCACGTTCCTCGAACCCATATAGGAACAGGCTGAGACATCCAAGATCGTACGTTGCCGACCCAATGCCCATGATATGGCTAGAGATCCTTGTCAGTTCATCGATAATTGTTCTTATAAAAACGGCACGCATTGGCGGATCTATATTCAGAAGTCTCTCAAGAGCCGTGACGTATGCATGTTCCTGTGGGGAAGGAGCCAGATAGTCCAACCTGTCTACGTATGGAATTATTGATACGAACTTCTTGTTCTCTGCTATCTTTTCAACTCCGCGGTGAAGGTAGCCTATATCGGGATTGCATACGATTACCTCCTCGCCGGATATCTCCAAGCTCAACCTCAAGACTCCGTGCGTAGCGGGGTGGTGGGGACCGAAGTTTATGGAGTAGACGTCACTCTCTGCTGCTGTCATGTTTCAGTAACTCATCTATGCGCTGCGAATATTGCACAGAGTCGTCCAGCTTAAATTGCAGCTCCGGAATGTATTTGATGTGCATCTTTTTGGATATGATTGTCTTGAAAAAATGGGCTTGAGCCGTAAAAAATCTCAAAGATTCTGTAACTTTGTCAGCAATCGCAGGAGAGAAGAACACAACGGCATTTCGAAGATCAGGAGACACATTGACGTATGTGATCGTAATGCTGCAAGGTATCTTTGAGTCTGCGGCATGATTTGGAAGCAGCGGAAAATCGCCACGAATAAGTGCCATCGAGAAGCACTCTCGAATCTGCGCAGCTATCCTGTCATTTCTCTTGCTTCCAGATCTCTTCTTTTGGATGTCAAATAAGTCGACTCTCGACATGCCGGAAAACCACAGCCGCCGCGGGCTATTACAAACAACCGCGATTGTATCACACACCAGTGAACGGTGCACGTGAAACCTACCTACTGGACAATTTCTGGTACACATCGTAGTACTGTGAAATACCTCAGAGTAACGAGAATATGCCATTCTCTGGCATATGAAACTGTGCCAATCGGCCTCGGTAAAGCCTGGAGGGTATACGTCTCTTCGCTGAAGAAAACAGAAAGCTCCTGATGTAGTGGTACGTAAGCCCCAAATGGAAGGAACATGGAATAATAGGCAAGAATTGAATTTAAAGCTGGCCACGGTCACACAAGGGCAGCTGTGATTGGTTACGTGAGATGGAAGTCGTTTTCTTGTGGGTACGGAAGTTATCCAGTAGTGGTCACCGTATTGACGTGAAGCTCGCTGCCGTTGGCGTTGGCTGCGTCACTAGCTGGTGTGAACAATGGATTGCCTACTTGCTTACATTGTACGCAAAATCTGAATATGGTGCTACTTTACCGCCTCCTACCAGAACAATGATTGGAATCTGGTCATTGATAAGCGGATCTTGCATGACTTCTTGAAATGTGCTTGACATTATTTTTGGATTTGCATTGTTTAGTCCTGAGGCAAATGGACCAACCACTAGTACGTCTGCACCACTTAGGATGGCCATGGCAAATATCAAGAAGACACGCTGTCTGATCTCATCGTATGCCCACTTGGTGATTTCGTCGGAGACTCCCGTTGTTGGCTTCGGCCTAAACCGCTCAAACGGTTGGTTCGGTTTGGGTTTTAGTCCATCTTTTTCAAATTTAACGGCAGCCATGCTTATGACGTCGACCTTAACAGGGTTGTTGATCGCGTAGAACTTGTTGTCACCGCGCACATTCTTAATTATCATAACGTCCTTTGTTAATAATCCAAACTCTGGGGAGTGCTGGAACTTTGCATATTTGCCAGAACTATCAGCGTGATAATGCAAGCTTTCGCGCAACCCAGCAGTGCAATGCATATTAATTTCTTCTTGGGCTAGCCCACCATGCAGTGTTCCACCCCCAACCGTTGTCCCATCTGCAAGATTCAAGACACAGACTTTAAATCTTTCTTTCGCATATCTGATTGCAGCATCCTGAGTGCTCTCATTACTCGGACGGGTAACTTCTGTTTTTCTATTTTGCAGCTTTTCTTTTTTTTTACTTGCCAGCTTTTCTTTAACCTTTTGCAAGAGAACATCCATATCTGTTGTTTCTGGAATCTGGAATATCTCGAAAATGGTTTTTGCTGGAGCCACTTCAGAGATCTTGTGTCTTGTTCCATTTGGGGCGTTATACAGTTTACACACGTAATTTTTATGTGTCGTGTGGTACCCGTATAAGATGTTCTGTTTTTCGCTTGCCGATAAATTACTGGGAGGTTCTTCTCCCGGCTCAAAGTGGAGCGTTTTTGTGTAGTCCGGAACCGTGACATTTGGCTGTATTGGATCTTCCTGGTCTGATTCTGTGTTAGAGGAAACTTGGTTAGAGGAAACTTGACTATTCTGGCTATCATCCACTTCTTCTTCAGTCAGCGGATTTGGAGACACAGGTGTATCTTGCGTGTTTTTAGCAACGTGTCTTTCTGCTTCCCATACATCCTTTTCTGCCAGTAAGGTTTCCCGATTGAGTCCTTTAAGGATTTCCTCAGGCCCGATATTCTGCAAGAACACCCTAGTATCATTTATGCTGAGATCGAGCTCCTCTTCTGTTTTAAACGCCTTTTTATCAAGTAGCTTTTGACGGACTGCATTGAGAGCTTCTTCCAAAGATAACCCATTCTTCACGTGCAGGAGAGCAGAATACATAGTCACATAATTTTTTTGTTCACTATTTATAATTTGACCACTATCTGCGAGTTGCGTAACGGTGTTATCCAAGGACTTATCTCCGAATGAGAGCACAACATCCAGCGCGATCTCGCATATCGTTCTCAATGCTCCATCAAACTTGGCCCATCCAAACCATTCTGGTAGGTCTTTAGTTTGTCTAATTTGGGCTTCCAGTTTAGCTGCTCTATAGGCAATGAACGCGTGATTTCCAATATCCGTATTTATCTCCGCAGCTTGTGCGCCTGCGGCGACGCACAACAGCGAGCAACAGAATAAACACTTTATTATAAAGCATTTTACCTTCACGATACTGTCAATGATCAAAAACCTCCAATACTATACGTACATATTACAATTAAATTATTAATTTTTTGTAAATTAACGTGAAAAATTTCTACTACATAACCTCATTTGCTTTGAGGTATCGGCATCACATTGATATATACAATCGTGGGATGGCATCGTCTAGCTCATAGCATCAGCAGGAACACGAACAGCGGGATAAAGAGCGTTGTCTGCAGCATGAGCTGCTGCATTCCGTGCTTATCACGTGCAAGCAGATTTTTCACGAGAAGCGTTGTAAATGGCAGTGCAAAAATGACCTTTGGCTTTCCTAAACAAATTGGTATAGCGTACGCAAATGCAACAAATGCGATGTACATTATCTTCGAAGACTTTTCTCCAATTCTGACAGAAATGGTGATCTTGGATGCTTTCTTATCTGTCTCTATATCGCGTATATTGTTCGCTAGCATCAAGCACGATACCAGAAGCCCAATAGATATCGAGTCCAGCAGTCGTATGTTGGAAATATCCCGTCTTTGAGCATAATACGTCCCGGCACATGCCACCGGACCAAAAAACAGAAATGACAAAAATTCTCCAAATGCCATATTTGCAAGTGGCTTTGGACCACCGCTGTAAAAATATGTCACCGCTATGCATACAATCCCTATCGCCATAATCACTGGACCTACTTGATATGTCAGATATGCCCCCAGTAGTACTGACAGGATGGTAAGCCAGAGAAAACACTTCATGTGCCATGTGAGCGATGTATGTTCTGTCTTGTCGACGTACGACCTGTACACACTGTCTGCAGTGTCCACTCCATTAGCATAGTCAAAGTAATCGTCCGCTATGTTTATTGCGCCGTGCATACAAAGTGTGCATACAATCGTGGCGATCCCAACTGCAAGACGTGGCATTCCTGAGAGATATAATCCATACACGACTGACGATAGTGAGGCTATAAACGAGTATGGACGTAATGCAAACAGTCGATCTTTATATTGCTTTATTCGTGCTTGGCTCATCCATTCTTTTCGCTTTTGTTTGAGCCGTTATTGCTGTCAGTTACGTTGCTTTGCGGACGAACGCAGTTCGGATTTTCCCAGAGAGCAATCTTTTTGCTAGTCTTCCATTTCCTGCCTTTTTCGTTGAAATTTATCTCATATAGCCTGGACTCCTTACATTTTAGATTGAATGGAGCAGCCTCTACATCTTTGCTGCTAACAGGGCCAGTGGGAGAGTTGGGGCTGTTGTTGCGTCCTTTCGGATCGCAATAATCGACCATTATAGCGTATTTAAAATTTGGAAGCACGTGCTGGAAAAAATATTGCATTCTCTCGATATTCCAGCATTCGAACACGTCCTTGACTATCAACAAATCACCTGAGCATTTTAGGAAGTCATCAGTTGAGTCGATACACACGAAGTGGATGTTATCCTTCTCATACTTCCTTTTGTTTTCTTGAATTACACTTTCCACAACATCCACTCCGTAGTACTGGACATTCTTCGGAACAGAAACGTGCTGCATCCACTCATAGCTTCCACAACCGAAATCATAAATGGTCTGCAATTTGTTCGTATCTATGAATTTTTGGACATACTCTATGCATGGCATAGTATACCTCTTGGCCGAACCGAGACCAGATAAATGCTCTGGGGTTCCCCAGGAGCTGTGTGTCCTGTATATCTCAGAAAAAGTCTTTTTGTCGCTCTGCAAATTACGAAGCTCTAACTCAAAACGTCGACAGACGACCCTTACTGAATGATCGACGTACGATTTTATCCCAGCGGCAGCTACGACGAATGACGCCACAAAAATGGTTCCCTTCAATACAAAATTCACTGCATACTTCTGTTAAGTAGGGCCGGTTAACCGCGCCATTCTATAACACTCCAATTTCATCCGGCAACACAAATCAGCTGCCTTGATTGCGGCTTACGCACGAACCTATGAGTTTTTGCCAGGAAAAATCATCGGTTATTTATGTCACACCCTAAGCTAGCACATGCCAATTCTTTTTCAATTTTCTAAAATGCTCCACGTGGCACATTTCGGAAATTTTGGATCTTCCTTTCCAAAAAAGTTACTATCTCTGCCTAATAATCCACGAGATATGCAGGACAATACGGATGTTTTCTTTTTGCCAGACGCATGATTCGCTTTGATTTTGACCATATATATAGGCCATCTTCATACATTCTTCTTTCTAGTGGAAAGTTTGAAATTTCTTTTTTGATCAATTTGCCATCGAATCCGGTGTTTCTCTGGATTGAAAGGACTTGCCTACGGCCTTTCTGCAAAGACGTGGAATAGAAGGTGCCATCTTCTGCAAAGCACACTGTATCCGTACGGGGTGGGACGATGATGTCTGGCGGTTCCTCAAATATCCAGAGCAGTACGCCAACCAATAGTGGTATACAGCCGAGGTTACGCAGGTAGGTCTTTAAGAGTGCCCAGATTACGCCTCCGATCACTATCAAATACAGGGCCCATATTGTTGGAGATTTGATCACTACTATAGAACCAGGCAATTCGGAAATATAGCCGACCGTGGCTATCAGGCATTCCAGCACGATTCCGATACACTCAGCAAAGAAATCGGTGATAGGGCACGTTATTAAGGCCACGATCCCAAGTGGTGCAATCACGAAACTAATGGCTGGGATTGCCGCGAGATTCCCCAAAATTCCAGACAGGCTCAACCTGTTGAATGTTGCGATGGAGACTGGAGATGTAGCGATTGTTGCTATCAGGGTCGTTATTGAAGACGATATGATATAGAAGCACACCTTGCCACGGTTGGTGGCACAGTATTTGGATCTGAGTCGGGTGAGCAGCGGTTGCATAGTCTCATAGCCAGAGATTAATGCCACGACAGCGCAAAAAGATAGCTGAAAACTCACTAAGAATAACGTACCAGCATCAAATAAAAGCATCAAGAAGGCCGCAGCTGAGATACTTCTGAGGGATATCGCCTTTCTTCCCATCGCTAGACTTGTAAGGGATATCGTCGTCATTATAAATGCCCGCACGGCTGATGGCGAAAATCCGGAGAGTGCGAGGTACAGGAAAGTTATTGGAATCGTTGCAACTGCCGAGAATTGCCTGGCGTTTATACGGCGGAACAGATTGCTTGCGTACAATGTCAATTTGAAGAGTATCAGGAAAACCAGCGTTGCAGCGATCGACATATGCAGACCTGAGATTGCCAAAATGTGGGCTGTCCCGGAATTTATGAATTTATCTCTGATATCCGGTTGGATTGACGATTTGTCTCCAGTCAGCAGTGCGCTGGCTATACCTCCGGCAGGGAGCTCGATCTTCTGCATGATGCCCTTCGTTATGTAGCGCCTCATATACGAAAATATGTCATTGACGCTGCCACGATCACCAATCTTCCTGATTTTATAGACGATGCCTGTGGAGTCGAGTTTGATGAGGGCGTTGTATTGCAGTTGGTCGAACGAACCGGGGATTGCCGCGGTTTTATATGGAGATAGCTTGCCGAATACCTCAACTACGTCGTTGGGCTGCAAGTCTTTTGTCATGCTCTCAGAGCACGTCATCTTGCTCGTCTTGACGAAGCCCAACTCAGGAGCATCTCGAAATTCCATTTCTCGTAACGTTATGCGACGCATACCGCGCATTGTTGGATGCGTTTCGTCTATGAACCCAACTGTTGCTGTAAATTTTATCTTATTTGCATCGGTCTCTATGAACTTTTTTCCTGGGAGAAACGTGGTTTCAAGTATGCCACCTGTCTGCGAGACGTATAGCCCAAGGGCGAATATGAACACTGTTACAGCTAGTATCCTGGATTTCCTGAGAATAACGGCAGATGCGAATAAGACGCCAATCAAGGTTTTGAAAAGAGTGATAGGAGAGGATGCAGGGCAAAAGACGCCGCATATTATGCCGAGCCCGAGGACCACGGGCAAGAACAGAGAAAGCCTTTCCCTCTCCGCTGTTAGCGAGTTACCTAAGTTTATCAATCTTCTTGATTCTTGGTACGTGGTACTCTTCCGAAAATTTTATGCTCGCAAATAACTCAATGTAGCGCATGGCATATTCAGGAGAGATGAAGGCAGCCCCGAAACAGATGATGTTTGCATCTGTGTGCTCTCTTGCTTGCTCAACGACTTCTTCTCGGTAGCAAAGGGCCGCCCTGATGCCACGGATTCTGTTTGCTGCAATTGACATTCCTATCCCAGAATTGCATATCAAGATGCCAAAGGTATTTTCGTGTTTGAGAACGTGATCCGCAACTGGCTTGACGTAATCCGGATAATCAACCGAGATCGCGTCGCTGTCAGTACCATAATCCGCTACGTAGAATCCATTCTGTTTAAAATACTCTACGATGTCCTTCTTGTGCCAGTATCCCCTGTGATCAGAGGCGACTGCTATTGAATTAAATATCATGTTTTTACCCCAGGTAATCCAAGATGATTCCTATTTTCTCCGCCATTTTGTGTCTATGTACTATGATGTCGATCATTCCATGTTCCCTGAGGAACTCAGATCTTTGAAACCCATCCGGCAGCCTGTGTTTTAGTGTTTTTTCTATGACTTTTGGTCCGGCAAAGCCTATAAGTGCACCAGGCTCCGCGATGTGTATGTCCCCTAGCATGGAGAACGAGGCCAAGACTCCGCCAGTCGTCGGATTTGTGAAGACGTTGATGTATGGCAATCGATGAGTCTTCAGCTTGATAAGGGCTGCTACGGTCGCCGGCATTTGCATGAGAGAAAAAATGCCCTCCTGCATCCTAGCCCCTCCAGATGCCGTGATTCCAATGAGTGGAATGTTGTTATTTGTCGCAGTTTCCACGGCCTTTATGAACGTTTTTCCAAACGAAAGGCCCATCGAGCCGCCCATGAAGGCGAAGTTTACAGCAAAAACCACTGCCCTTCGTGTATGTATGTTGCCTGTAGCTATCATTGCTGCGTCACGTTGCCCAGTCTTTTGACGGGCGTCCTTAAGCCGGTCAACGTACTTCCTATTGTCCCTAAATTTCAGTGGATCGTCCACCACCCTTGCGGTGCCGACATCATCGTACAGCCCGCCGTCGAAGATCGCTCCTAATCTACTCTTAATCGGCAGAAGAAAATGGTGAGAACAGTAACCGCAGACCATCATATTTTCTGCCAATTCTTCTGTAGGCACGGTCTTCTCGCACCCAGGGCACAATCTCCACGCGTTGTCCTTGACGCTAGACGACCTGTCGCCAACAAAGGCCTTTATCTTCGGCGTAACTACTTCTCTTAGCCAACTCACAAACAGCCGTATCCATTCCCGAACACCTTTCAGCGTATACCACTTTGGAGCAATCGTAAAGCAGATTTTGTACACCTGGTTTGTATATATGGAGATACCAATCCGTACTGAAGTCTGTGTCTCATCCGTATCAGGACAGCCATGCGACCTCTCTGTTAATTGCAGTTTCAAAACTAGTTATCGTCTGCAACAGGTCTAATATCGCAACCTGCCTGGGTCCGCGTGCCGGCTTACAAAACGCGCGAAAGTTCACGGACGTTCTCTGATGGCACGTGACATTTTTTTGTGGATATATAAGCATGCAGGGAAGAAGCCACGATTTTGTTTTTGAAACTTGCTGGATCTCATAGCCTTTCCTGGAATTTGTTAATCCATTGTTTGTGTTAATGACAGAAAGGTACAACAGGTTCTGCACAACTCAAATAACTGTTCCAAGCTACGAGTTAGATATATAATCCTGAGGTCTAGGATTTTTGAAAGTAAAGTCGATGACCGTAGATTGTGTGATTCTGGCGGCGGGGAATGGGACTCGCATGATGACTACCACCCCGAAGTTTTTTCAGAGCGTAGCAGGACGTCCAATCATCCGCTATGCGATAGATGCATGCTCTTCGGTTATGCCGGCTAAGGTAATCTCAGTCACATCAGTGGCACACAAGGACAATGAGCTCTTTACTGGCACCGACGTCGTAGTGCAGGAACGACCTCTTGGAACCGCTGACGCCCTGAAGCAAGCGATCCCACAACTGGGTTCCGAGTATGTCATAGTGATGTATGCTGACACACCATTTGTGGAGCGGAAGCATCTTGAGATGTTACTTGCGGATACTGCAGATGTCGCATTTATTGCAGCTCGAATGCCGGATGGTTTATTGCACACTCCGTATGGTCGCGTTATCACAGATGGCTGCAAGTTCAGAAAGATCGTTGAGTTCAAGGATGCAAGTGGTGATGAAAGGACATGCAACTTAATGAACGCAGGTGTATACAAGTTCAAAACGGAGTTGCTGAAAAGACACATCGACAATGTTACCAAGGACAACGAATCTGCAGAGTTCTACCTGACTGAACTGCTAGAGATCATAAAAGAGAGTGGAGTCGCAATTTCAGTGATTCGATCAGATGATTATCTGGCATTTCACGGGATTAATACAATGAGCGACTTGACGGCCGCAGAAGAGATTATGCAGAATCGCCTGCGAGAGTCTTTTTTGCAAAAGGGGGTACGGTTAGTCGCCCCGGCATCGGTGTACTTTTCACATGACACAGAGATCGCAGCTGACGTCGTCGTCGAGCCAAACGTGTTTATCGGCACCAAAGTTAAAATTAGAACTGGGGTTGTCATTAAAGCTTTCTCATATATTGAAGGGTGCGAAATTATGGAACATGCTTCTGTTGGGCCGTTTGCAAGGATACGTGGTAACTCCAGACTTGAGTCGGCAACCATTGTTGGAAATTTTGTCGAGATCAAAGGATCAGTTCTTGGTAAATCTACGAAAGTCAAGCACCTCTCATACGTTGGGGACGCAGATATCGGCGATGGAACGAATATCGGAGCAGGAACTATTACATGTAATTATGACGGTGTTCGAAAACACAAGACATCAATAGGAAAGTACGTCTTCGTTGGGTCGAACTCTGTCTTCATCGCTCCAGTTACGGTCGAGGATGAGGCACTAGTCGCTGCTGGAAGCGTTGTTGACCAGACGGTCCAGGCTGGTAGTCTCGCCATCGCACGTCCGCAGCTTGTCATCCGCGCCGGCAAGGCTAAACAGATCTGGCAGAAGAAAAAGAAGTAGGCACATCACCGCAGGCAACCTTACATCGCAGAACGGCGGTGGAGAGAGCGGCGCGACACACATTCCTGCAATTTAAGAATGGCATTTGTCAGATCTGTCGGTGTAGGTGGACATCCGTAAACCACAGCGTCGATTGGAATGTGCTTTCCTAGGTTGCTCACCACTGTTTCATGTTCTGCATATAGGCCACCGCTAATGGCGCAACTTCCCATAGCTATGGTATATTTCGGGGACAACATCTGGTCGTATAGTGTCCTCAGCTGCGGGAGCATTTTGGTGGTAACTGTGCCTGCTATGATCATGAGGTCGGCCTGCCTTGGGCTGGCTCTGAAAAGGCATCCGAACCTATCGAGGTCGAATCTACTAGCGGCTGCGTGCATCATCTCGATGGCGCAGCACGACAGCCCGCACGCTAGTGGCCACATCGAATGGCCGCTTGCCCAATCGGCAGCCGCCTCTAGTGTTGAGAAAAGTACGTCCGTTAGCTTTTTCATTGCGCTAACTGAGCCTTTGATTTGGCAAGCCTCGTCCAGATGGGATTTTTTATTTTGTTGACCAGAGCTGTGTGAGCAGTCTCTTCTGCCTTGCTTACTGAGAAACTCCTCATATGGGGTCTTGCAACTTGAGCTGGTTCATCTGCCTCATGCTCTTGTATTACCTGATCCCCGACACCAAAGATGTTTCTCTGTACCAACTCAATCGACATTTGCAGATAAACCTCTGCAAGTAGTCTCGCGTCAACAAGAGCCCCGTGTTTGGCACGTACTGTTTTGTCGATAGAAAATTTCCTACACAATGCATCAAGAGTCGCAGGAGAACCCGGAAACTTCTCCCTCGTCATGGCTAGTGTATCGATCACTCTGTTAGGAGCAATCGCTTCTACACCAACCAACGACAGCTCATAGTTCAAGAACCCGATATCGAACGCAGCATTGTGAATGACAAGCCTATCGGTTCCTACAAATTCCAAAAACTCCACATATACATTCCTAAATGGCTCGAACTGCTTCAAGAATTCGTAAGTCAGTCCACTTATTCGTGTTGCACTCTCGGAAACTTCAGTCTCTGGGTTTATATATCTGTGGTAGCTTCCTTGCGTAATCTGCTTGTCGAGTATCTCAATACACCCGATCTCAATTATCCTGTCGCCATTAGAGTGTGATAGCCCAGTAGTTTCTGTATCGAGGACGATCTCCCTCATTTCTTGCCCTCTTGCTTGTTTGCTGTGGACAGCGGATGGCATTTCTCATATACGTCAGACACATACTTTTGTGCCACATCGACGTATACCTGAGTTGATGATATTGACGCGTGACCAAGAAGCTCCTGAATTCCGCGGAGGTCCCCACTTTTTTCCATGAGATGCGTAGCGCAACTGTGTCTCAGAGCATGCGGAGTCACTCTGCACGTCAACCCGGTCAATATACGCGCTTGCCTTACTAATTTCTGGACTGCGGTCGCAGAGAGTCTGCCACCACTCTTATTGACGAACAAGGCTGTGGTGTCTTTAAATGGACACTCCTTCAGATATTCCTGTATAATGTTCAGCACGGGTTTGAGGAGTGGGACGTGCCGCGCCTTATCACCTTTGCCAACCACCTCCATGAATGTCGCAGAGAGTGCAACAGCCGACCTATCCAGACTCAAAGCCTCCGCGATTCTGAGACCGACAGAATACAACAAGAGCAAAATTGCTCTGTCGCGCTTTACTATCCACGCAGTATGCTTTATGTCATGTATGACGTTCAAGATGTCGTTGATCTGCGCTATCGACATGGGTCTAGGGAGGAATTTATCCACCTTCGGGGGCTTTAAACTCAACAGCTCGTTTCCCCTAATGAGCTCAATTTCAATTAGATACTTCAGGAAATTCTTCACTGCAGAAAGCCCGCGAGCTAGTGTGTGAACAGATTCTCCTTTCTCTCTTTTCTGCAAAAACCAAGCTCGTATGTCGTGCTTCCTTAGTTTCTGCAGATGGTTGATCGTTATGTCTTCCTCTTTATATCGCTGCAAAAAGTTAATCAGCACCCTTATATCAGATAGATACGCTATCACAGTTTTGGCTGCAAGCGCCTGCGAGTCACGCAGGTGTCTGCCCCAGTTATCGACATATCGCCACAGCTCGGCAGAACTCTCTTCCAACTACACCTCCTTCAGATGCCAAATCTAATCCTAACTCAATATATAAGCATATCGTCACTATGTCTAAGGTTTTTGCCTACAGATAGGCCATGATTGTGAACGGGAGCGTGTGACATGCAGTGTATTTCATATGACTTTTTTTGCTGCAATACACAATACAGTAACACAAAATGTAGGCCAGCTGGCGTTAGCAAACCCCAAAACGCCATCACAACTACCATACCGGTTAGTGACTAAAGGCACTGCCCTACAATTATGTTTGTCATCAAAAGTTGACATGTAGCACAAGAAAAGTTGACACGTAACACAAAATTTATACTATAATGCGGTCTTAGGCTAATGTGGCCTTAGGCGTCGCGATGGACATCTGAGATGGAAGTTCGGCGTGATAATAAAGTGTAGTTACAAAATAGAAGGAGGTAACAAATGAGAAAATGGATGTTTACTAGGTTCGTGCAAGGTGGGCTCTGTGCTGCAGTTGTCTGCGGGGCGGCAACGATGAACGTGAAGGCAACTAGTGCGTTGCGTGATCCAGTCATAGTATCAGGAAACGATAACGCGTTCAGCACGATCAACTTGCAGAATGGAACGATAACGTACAAATATAATAACAAAAAAACAGAATGGAGTCGTGATAATCTGTGGAAGGGCGTAAAGCAACTAACTGATGCACCCTGGACGTTTGAATACAACGTTTGCCATCAAGCTGCAAGGATTACGAATATGACTCTGCGTACGCTTGGCTCCATAACCGCAAATGGAATAACAGATGCAACCACTGAAGACGACTTCAAAGGAGAGATTAAAAAATTTTTGGAGCTGGTTGGCAAACGAGGTGGCTACGACGAACCTGCTGACAAGCAATACTGGCTCTTCCATATAGACGGCGATGGGGACTGTTTCTTTGATAATCCAGCCTACACAAGGGAACGACTCATAAGTTTATATTTCTTGGCACGATACATAAGTATGGGGCGTGTATGCGGCGAAGACGGATATTTTGAGAACGGTCCATATGCGGCTCCGGATACAACGCAATACGGTGCGGGAATGGACAGTCTGATGCACAGCTTAAAAATACTAGCGGACGGTACCACAGGCTTGTCTGGATTTCCAGCCACATTCACAGAAATATCGATTCTCAATAATGGACACACTGTGCTATATTCATATGCTAGTGGAAAACTCCGCGGGATCACAGTAGATGCCGCACGAAAAGAGTGGAGTTCCACGTCATTATGGAAAGGCCTGAAGGATCTTGCAAATGCTCATGGATATAACTTCACCCATGCAGCGAGGCTGGCAGCCAGGGGGCTAGCCAATGAAACAGTCACTCTATTAGATGCTCTCGGCCCATCGTTCAATACATTTCAAGGACCATCTGAGTGTAAGCTTATGAGCTTTCACCGGGCCTACAGTGCCCTCATGCAAAGCATTGGAAAGCAAAACGGATATCATGAAACCAATGGCGATGAAAGCGGGACATACTTTCTTTTCGATCCTGATGCGTTTGGAAGACAGTTCGCTGACCCTGACTTTGCGGGGCCGTACGTGAAAGATCGTTTGATGAGCTTATTTTTGCTCATGAGTTACATCGGAGGAAATGCGTATGTTGCTCCTGATGGGGACGGAGCAGCCTATGCGAGCGCGGTGGCAGCCTGCATCGATAAGCACATACACGAAGGCAAAGCCGGCACTTCGCTCGTGGGATTCTAAGAGGGAAGAAAAATCTAAGTCATCAACATGACGGACGACGATGTTGCTAATAGGATGAGAATGAATGCAGCCAGGGCAGGCAACTGCCCTGGCTAAAGACGACAGCGTGACTCACCCTTGGTCTCTTTCAGCTGCGTCTCCTCAAAATGGCAAATCTGTAGCGAACTCAGCATATAAACATATCGTTGATTTATCTGGAGCTTCTGCTTACAGTTAGGCCATAATTATGAACGGAAGCGTGTAGCATGCAATGTATTTCGTATGACTTTTTTATGGGAATGACTATACTCTTCTCATAAGAATGTCTTTCCAAAAATGCTCTATTTTCTTCATAACACCAATGCACTGATCAATATCGAAGTCACCCCCTATTGAAGTTTCAAATATTTTTAGATAATTGTTTACCGAGTCATATAATTTATTGCAAAGATTCAGCCCCTTTTGGGTTAATTTGAGATAGGCTGCTCTTTTGTCAAAATCAGACTGGGTCTGATGGATGTAGTTGTTCATCGTCATTTTTTTAATGTTATATGATGCGTTCGATCCTATATAGTAGCCTCTTGTTATGACCTCGCCAATGGTAACGACATTATCGTTGATGTTCATCAATATGAATGCTTGGATAGCGTTGATGTCAACAGCTCCTATGGAATCAAGCTCTTGTTTTATAATATCTAAAAACAACCTGTAATTTTTCTCTCCGCAAACGGAAATTTCGACGCAACTGTTCCTCATAAAATTCACACAAAATATAGAGCCCCTATACTAGTATGGCCTGATTTAGTTAAATATTAATTAATTATTCAAATTTTTTACTCTGCTGAGCTGGCCATATCCTTTTTAAATTATCCTCCAACCGGCAATTCTGAATTGCATTAACGTAGAGTTACCCAGTAACTCGAATATTGAGTCGAGACCTCATCTATGGAGACACCTAATTAAGAAGTTGACATATAACAGGGGATAGATCCTAAAACAAACTCCCATACTGAAAATAGTACAGTAGTAGCAGTGATAGATCTACCATTTCTTATCCTACTCTATAGGAAAGATAAGATCTTTCCCTGAAAAGTACCGCTAAATCCTTCATAGTCTGTGGTTTACCAAGAGATGGATGTTCGTTCATTACGTACTTGTACTGCTTGCATATTGTTATCATTGTCTTAGTTTGGGTCAGATGTTTTTCGTATGGTAGGTACTGTTTAATTGTGAGGCAGCTTTTCTGCTAGATGTCTCCTGATTATGGGGACTGGAAGAATACATATAGGAGATTCTGTAGGTGGAGTATGTGAGAAGATACTGGAGATAAGATAGTAGCAGTGGAGCCATGATTATACATGGTTGATAATATATACAACACTCTGCAGGAGTAAGAGAAGGGAACTAAGGGATTAGTTTAACTACAGTGTGGACAGAATCACAGCTGATTGTACAAAGGCTGAGGAGTTAATAGAAGGAAGAGAAAGATAGTTACAGTAGTACTACAAAGAGTAATAGGAAAACACCAAGACTCCTACATAAGGAGCTCTATAAGAAGAGACATAAGGTAAAGAATGCATTC
>JAIRMJ010000003.1 GCA_031258785.1 Holosporales bacterium
GAATGCATTCTTTACCTTATGTCTCTTCTTATAGAGCTCCTTATGTAGGAGTCTTGGTGTTTTCCTATTACTCTTTGTAGTACTACTGTAACTATCTTTCTCTTCCTTCTATTAACTCCATGGCCGACTACATAGACAGGACTTCAGTCCATAACAAGAGCTGCTATTAGCTCGATTTTCGAGATGTGCTATGCCGCTTTTCCTCAGACTTCATGGCATCAGCAGCAAAGACAGTCTCCCGTAGGTGATCACCGAGGGATTTAATGCTGTCTGGTGAGTGTGGAACAAAGACCACATTTGTTTTGGAGTTTTGCCCGATATCCTTGAGGGTATCTATATATTGAATCATCAGGACCATATCCATGACTGACGTTGTAGAGGTTCCTGTTTGCTTCGTGAACTCCCCAACAGACTTACTGAGCCCATCTATGATCGCCTCTCTTTGCCCGGCAACACCCTTTCCATGCAGGATACTGGACTCTGCTTCTGCCTCAGCCTGCTTGACTTTCAGAATCCTCTCAGCTTCTCCCTTTTCATATGCCGCAACACGCAAGCGCTGTGCGGTGTTTATTTCATTCATTGCCGCTTTAACATTCGCATCAGGATCTATATCAGTGACGAGGGCTTTGATTATCTCATATCCAAACTCGTCCATAGGACGCTTCAGTTCTTTCTTGATCACATCGGCTATATCATCCTTCCTAGAGAATACGTCATCGAGATCCATGAGAGGCACCTGAGCCCTAACGAGGTCGAACACAAACGACTTTATTTGCTCGACCGGATCCTGGAGCATATAGTAAGCCTCGTATATCCTCGATTCCAAAACCCTGTACTGAACGGCGATCACAACCCTAACGAAGACGTTATCCTTGGTTTTTGTCTCAACATTTACGGCCAGCTGATGAATCCTCAGTGATATCTTGGCCTTGACCTTCTCTATGAACAAAATCTTGAAATTTAGGCCAGGACCAGCGAGCCTGTTGAATTTACCGAACCTTTCTACGAGGGCGCATGTCTGCTGCTCAACTACGTAGAAGGCAAGGTACAGCAGGCCCAGTACCGTCGCAATCAGGAAATATACCATCTCATGTGTCATTTTTTACCTCAGGATGTTGGCTCACTTACCCGGAATTCTAGCATCAAACCTGAGCTGAAACAACTTTTAGATAGGTTGATAGATGGCTATGGATGGAACGCGGATGGTAGCTGATCCTACAGTCCAAACTCCTTAACTGGCAGCGTGCAGATAACCATCATCCATTAAGGACATGGAATAATGGAGGAGCGTTCTCTTTGCCGGCAAATTTCAAACAAACCTCATTCGGTGCAAACGTACGACTTCAACTGGCTTTTTCTGACAGAATCTCAATCTTAAGTTGAGCATCCTTCAGCTTGGTCTCACAGATTTGCTTCAGCTCTGAGCCCCTTTCGAACGCCTTTACCGCCTCTTCGAGTGGCATTTTGCCATCTTCCAATCTCCTCACAATCTCCTCAAGCTCGTTCATAGCTTGCTCAAATGTCGGCTCATTCATAATTTAGCTTTCGTGCAACATCTATCATATGGTATTATACTACAAGAGGTCACGGATATCACGTTCAGAATTTAGACTGCGGCACGTTGGACTGTTAATTATTTGGTTAAATAGATGTCAAAAAACATAAAGAATCTTGCTATCATAGCGCACGTTGATCACGGCAAAACGACGCTTGTTGACGCGTTATTCAAGCAGAGCGGCCTCTTTAGAGACAACCAGCAGCTTGAGACGTGTGCCATGGACTACAACGATCTCGAGAGAGAAAGGGGTATCACGATCCTCGCGAAATGCACTAGTTTTACGTGGCGTGGTACGAAGCTGAATATAGTAGATACTCCAGGCCACGCGGATTTCGGCGGCGAGGTGGAACGCATTTTGAGTATGGTTGATGGAGTCCTGGTTTTAGTTGATGCAGCTGAGGGCCCAATGCCACAGACAAAGTTCGTGCTGACGAAAGCCCTAGCATTGAACTTGAATCCAATCGTTGTCATAAACAAGATTGACAAATCAGATGCCAGAGTGTCAGAGACCTTGGACGAGGTCTTCGATTTGTTCGTAGCGCTCGGAGCTAGCGATACCCAGCTGGATTTTCCGATAATTTACGCATCTGGTCGCAATGGATGGGCCGTACGAGATCTCGATAAAGACAATAGAGAGGACATGGCTCCGCTCCTCGAAACAATCATAGAGCACGTTCCAAATGCGTCAATTCTGGAGAATGAGCCATTCAAGATGTTGGTAACGATGTTAGAGTATGACCAATATCTGGGGCGCATCCTGACCGGCAAGGTGCTAAGCGGGATCGTTAGAATAAATGACGCCGTACACGCATTACGGCCCGGTGCCGCAGATGAGATTGAGAGATCAAGACTAACAAAGCTACTGGCATTTGAAGGTCTTAGTAGGATTCCAGTAAACACTGCTGAAGCCGGCGATATAGTTGCTATAGCAGGGCTTGAGAAGGCCACGGTTGCAGATACAATAGCAGCTCCCGAGGTTATGGTGCCGTTAAACTCCATTCCAATAGATCCACCGACCCTTTCTATGACATTTTCTGTTAATGACTCACCTCTCGCAGGCAAGGAGGGCAAGAACCTCACTTCAAGAATAATAGGGGAGAGGCTGCTCAAGGAGGCGGAAGGTAACGTATCGATTTCAGTTAAAAAATCTGCGACAGACGATTCATATGAAGTGGCTGGCCGCGGCGAGCTGCAGCTCGGCATCCTCATAGAGACAATGCGTCGAGAAGGCTTTGAATTATCAATCGGACGCCCTAAGGTACTCTTTCAGACGGACCCCAAGACACGTGAAACTCTAGAGCCCATAGAGGAGTTGTATGTCGACGTGGACGACGAATTCACAGGCATTGTGATCGATAAACTCATTCAAAGAAAGGGCGAGATGGTCGATATGCGTCCATCAGGAGGAGCAAAGACTAGGTTAAAATTTCTAATTCCGACGAGAGGTCTAATCGGCTATTACGGCGAATTCCTTACAGATACGCGTGGATCCGGCCTAATGAACCGCTCATTCCACACGTATGCGCCATATAAGGGCCCCATAGACGAACGTAGCCGCGGAGTACTCGTATCAATGGAGAATGGCAAGGCGGTTGCCTATGCATTATTCTTCCTGAAAGATCGAGGCACTCTATTTATCAACCCGGGCGATCCTGTGTACGACGGCATGATAATAGGTGAGCATAGCCGCGAAAACGAACTGGAAGTCAATCCCACAAAAGAGAAACAGTTATCGAACTGCCGGGCAGCAGGGAAGGATGAAAATATCAGGTTACCGAATCCAAGACAAATGTCGTTGGAGCAAGCAATCTCGTATATCAAAAATGACGAAGTCGTCGAGGTAACGCCAAAATCCATAAGACTCAGAAAGAAATTTCTAGACCAGATAACACGAAAGAAAATGAGTAGACAGCAGGAGAAATAGGAATGTTTCGTTTCTCAGTAGTCATCTCGAACATGGTCACCTCTTGATCTACAGTTTGTTTTTTCTTTTTGAACGCCGTGATAACACGGATGTGTACTAGGATCAGTTATCTTGGAGCTGTGGCAAACCGGAATCAACACGCGAGACATAATCCCTTCCTCTGCAAAAAGGATTGTAAGAAAACTTGTGTGGAATGTTCCACGTGGAGCACGTTTAGTCCGAGCAGGTTACAGCAAGTTGTTAAAACTGGGATGTTTGTTAGACCAAGATACTTTCAAATGACAGACTGCAGCAATTGTGATAAAACCTAGGAATATAGATATGAAGAATCAGAAGTTGTTCTTAAGGGATGGTACTTACAGGCGTCGGAGCTCTAACGAGGAAGGAACTATTAAATCTTTTGAGGGAACCGAAGAGTGCGTTCATGATCTTCTTTCCCATAGTCCTGTTTTTGACCTTGTTTGTTTTGGCAACAACGAAGGACGTTGAAAACACGTCAGTTGTGATCCTGAACCACGATAATGGCGCTCACAGCCTGAATTTGCTAGACAAAATTGTCAACACGAAGATATTTGAAGAGTCGATCTATGTAAATAGCGAGAAGGACTTTAAGTCAGCGATAAACAACGAAGATGCTTTCATAGGAATCATGATTCCGCAACATTTTTCTAAGAACATGAGCTTGAATCGCAAGGCTGACATACAGGTTATAACCGACGGGAGGCGTACAAATGCTGCCATGATAGTGTTGGGATATCTCTCTCAGATTTTGGGAGGGTACCAAAGGTCTTTACTTGGAGCCGCAGCCAAGAACTGGCCAGAAGTTTCAGTTAGGACATGGTACAACACCAACAAGAATCAACGGTGGTTTTCGGTTACGAATCTTATATGTATGATCATAATAAACCAAGCTATCATATTAACGGCACTTTCGATAGCAAGGGAAAAGGAGGAGGGGACGTTTGATCAGCTTCTGGTCTCACCAATCAAACCGCTAGGCATGCTAGTCGGAAAAACCTTGCCCAGTATTATCATCAGCATGTTTATGGGGGGCTGCACGATGGTCTTGGGACACCTGATATATGACGTTCCTATCAATGGTAGCCTGCTCCTGATGCTAATTGCGATGACTGTTTACGTTGTATCGGTAATCGGAATAGGAGTCTGTGTAGCGTCATTCGCCAGTACGCAGCAGCAAGCAATGCTCGGAACATTTGTTATACAAATGCCAGTTGCATCGTTGTCAGGCCTTATGACACCTGTTGAGAGCGTTACAAACCCCATTATGAAAGCGTTTGTGGTCTGCAACCCTATGGTCTATGGAAATAAGCTGGTGAAGGGTATCATGTTGAAGAACATGTCGATTAGCGATGCATTTGAGAATATCCTGCCAATGATCATAATAGGAGCTGTTGCTACTATGGTGGCGGTCCTCTCATTTTCACACAGGCATCGAATTAAAATCTTTTAAGGATAGGACGTATTTCTGCTTTGAATACAGACACAATGTTGTCAAAGAGCAACACTCCGCAAAACCAAATCAAATCTGCAGCTTTTTTTAATATTCCACTTTTACGGAAAGAACGAAATCTGATACACTGAGATGTATGGAGTCAGTTTTCTTTTTTTTTAAGGATGGGTAAAGATATGGACAGAAAGATTTTAGTAGGGCTGGTTTCGTCAGCGGCGCTGGTGTTAACGGCTTGTTCCTCCACGTGCGGGGTAGACAGTGGTATAATCCCAGGGTCGCCGGAGGATTTTGCCGCGAATGTGCCGACAAAAGTGTATTTCGACTTTGACAAGGCAAAGTTATCAGATGCCGCAAAGAAGAGGGTATCAGCACAAGCATGCTGGCTGAAGACGTATACAAATACCACGGCAACGGTAACAGGACACACCGACGTTCGAGGAACTGGAGAGTACAACATGGCACTCGGCAGTGCGAGAGCATCGGCTACAGTAGCTGAACTCGTAGCGAACGGGGTACAAAAAGAAAGACTAACAACGGTGTCGTATGGAAAGGAAAGAGTAGAAGATCCAGGCACGACCGAGGAGGCACATGCGAAGAACCGCAGGACAGAAACGATCATTGGGACAAACTAGGATATCTGGTCCAGTCCAGCCACCGGAGCCTACTAGAGCCGGTGGCTTCTTTTATAATAGATAAATGAGGCAAAGGAATAAGTACGTTGGAGCTACTGGCAGGCTGCAGAAGGCAGCAGTGGCGGCAATAGTGACGGCAGGACTCGCATATTTCACGGTACATGCACTGAGCGGAAAGAACGGACTGATCTCATACGTGCGGCTAAAGAAGAAGTACGACAGTGAGGTTGTTGAGTTGGCTGAAAGAGCGGCTGAACTGGAGGGATTGAAGAGAAGGACGAAGATGCTATCTAGTGGAAGAGTAGACCTAGATCTGTTGGAGGAGCGATGTCGGATAGTCCTTGGATATGTTGACGAACAGGACGTCGTTATAAAAGAGAAAGCTCTGAGAAGCTGATAGGGGTGGGATATATGGAACTACGCAATGATCTAAAAAATGAGAAAAGAGACAAAGGACCAGCTCAGAAGCGTGAGAAACGTGCGTGTACAGCAAACGAATCGGCAGGTTTCCATAATAACGATTATCAAAACTAGGAAAAAAATGATAGAAAGAACACTTTCGATAATCAAGCCAGATGCGACGATGAGGAATCTCACTGGAGCAATAAACAGTATAATAGAATCTGCTGGGTTCAGGATCATCGCACAAAAGAGAGTGAAACTGACGATAGAACAGGGACAAAAATTTTATGAGGTACACAAGGATAGGCCGTTCTACGACGATCTGTGTAGGTTCTTGAGTTCAGCTCCGGTAATAGTGCAAGTGCTTGAGAAGGAGAATGCAATCCTTGACTACAGAGAATTAATGGGCTCGACGAATCCGATTAACGCGGCTGAAGGCACAATAAGGCATCGGTTTGCGGTATCAATAGATCAAAACTCAGTACACGGCTCAGATGCCATAGAGACAGCAGCAAATGAGATAAAGTTCTTCTTCAGTGAAATTGAAATTGTCGGATAATGAAACAAGACAGCCACGAAAGCCAGTCACCCGTCACATACCAAATATCATAAGTATAACAAGGGCACTGCTAGCAGTCCCTTTCGTAATGACTGTGAAGCTTGACAGGAGCCCCCTACCCTTCTCTATCATCCTGCTTGGAGCAATCAGCGATTTTCTGGATGGCTATATTGCCAGGAGGTATCGCCTCGAATCAAAGTGTGGTGCACTCTTAGATCCCATTGCTGACAAGGTGTTCATGAACTCTGTTCTGTGGAGCATGTGTCTCTACAGCCCGTACAGCAATGATATTTTGCTGATTGTTGCGATTACACTAACAACTCGAGACTTCCTTCTAGCACTTGGTGGACTTTATTTCATTATCACAAAAAACAGAACAGTAAAGATGCAGCCAATCTACGCCAGTAAGGTCTGCACAACTATGGTCTTTACTCTGTGCCTGGTGTCAATCATTTTCACCTACCCTACCCTACCCGTGCAAATCCTGGGATTTTGCTGCAGCATCTTCATTGTGGGAGTCTTTATAGCATACGTACGAAGGGTATTCATAAACTCTTAGGTGCTTGTGAAGGAACGACCGAAGATGTTAGCCAATCATTTCCGTCTTTGGTATATGAGTTCTGGCCTTAGTAAAATAATTAGGTATCAGTGGCGGTAGATGACGAGTTTATGGAGATTATTTTACGGGGAAGGATATGCGGTTCTTTCCCGTATGTAAAAATGTTGGATGGTGTTATGCGGTACGTGCGTCGTTACATGTTGAAATCAAGATTGGAATACATAGGAATAATGACAGAATAAATTATGATTGCAAGCAGTAGACCAATTAAAACGACCGCAGAGGGTTGTATTATACCAGCTAACCTTTGCGCCCTATCGTCTAGTTTTACTCGCAATATATCTGCCCCAGATTTGAAGGCGGAGCAGAGATCTCCGGCATTTTCTCCGGCTACAATCAGAGAAATTTCGTGACGCGCGAACAAACCGCTGCGTTTCATTGCGCTAGATAGCGTGTGACCATTCCTTATAAACTCCACGATGTTCGTGATCTCATTTGAGTTCTCGATATTTGCAAGGCATTCCAGACATTCCAGCAGATTGATCTTTTCGTGTACCATCATCTCCATCGAGAAAAAGAAGTTCATTGCAGACAGCTCTCTCCTGATGGTTCGTAATCCAGGCACCCTTCGTAACAGTTTTTCTCTCATGGCATGCGATGACAGTATCCTTAACGTTCCAAGGATGAGACCTACTGTAAACATTCCAACGCAGATGTAGTGATCAGTTAAAAACGTACTAAACTTGAGGAGAGTTCTCGTCATAAGAGGCATATCAATTCCAACATCGCGGAACAAATCAGCAAATTTAGGAATGATAAACAAAATCCAGAACAAAATAACGCACGTCACACAACACAGTAGAATGACTGGGTAGCGCACAGCATTTCGGAATTTTGTACTCCACTGTCTCTTTGTCTCAAGATATTCAACAGCCATCGCGAGAGCTTCTTTCATCCTCGCCGTCTTCTCTGCAACCGTGATCGACTTAATGACGAGACCATCGAAATATTCTCCAAAATTGGATATTGCAACTGAAAAAGGAGCCCCCATCTTTATGTCCGCAATTATGCGGCTTATGACCAAACCAAATCCACGATTGGTAGTTAGCTGAGAACTTACATCCAATGCGGTCATTAGGTCAAAACTGTTCGCAATCAACTGATGCAGATTTTTCAGAAAAGGCACTGTGAATTCAGTAATCGGATTCCTAGACAAAAATGAGCACTTTTTCGCTGATATGAGCAAAATGCCATTGGCCTGCAGCTCGTCGTGTAGCTCAGCCTTGTCCTTGGCGATTTGTAATTTTTCTACGATTTTGCCGTACTCTGTAAGAGCCCTATATTTGAACAGAATCATACCGGCGTGCCATTGCAAAACTTTGATTTGATCTGGTGTCCATACACCATATAACGGTAGTGTCTAAGCGAATCACTTTTCAAGAGCTTTCCGCTACCTGGTTGCAGTTAGCCAATTCCTAGGTTCAGTTACACTGGAGCTCTACACAATAATGGAATTTATCGCGAGAATTACACTTTAAAACTGCAAGATCTGCCGAAGCTCTGCATGTTTTGCTACACACGGCAGAGAAGCCAAAATAGTCGATATCTGGTCAGATTTATTGATCCCTACCTCCCAACTATTGTAGTCTTGATCGTTCAAAACCAGTGTTAATCCAGCTATTGTTTGTCCAGCATACCGGGTTGCAGCATCGCTAATTCCTCCACTAACTCTTTTGTACCATACTGACCACAAGACAGGCCTACTAATCTTGTCATTCGTGAAACCAAGATGGTGGGTATTTGAGGAAAGAGTCATATAAACGTAGCCAGATCCTCTTTCACCGGCCAGATGCACAGAGATTCCGATATCCTTTGCTATGTCACAAATGTTCCTAGCGGATGCCTCATACACTCTTGCCCTGCAATTTACGTCTGCAGTAATTAATTGATTTTCGCCAGCTTGTGGGTACATGTTGATCCCGTCCATAAGCACCCAATGAGGCTTAAGAGCTGCCGGAGAACTGGAATTGATCCCTCCGCTATTCATATTCTGCACCGCAAAAATGATGGAATTGTTACAATCTTTTTCTTGGTTAAGTATTGATTTAATCAATAATAGGGTCTCTGGAGACATCTGGATTTCGTAAGCATATTGGATCTCACTGCCAGTTGCATTGAACCAACTGTACGAATGGATCTGTGGCGCTCTTACGATAGAATTCCAGTCACCGAACACATTGAGTGACACTTTTGGACATTCGTGCCACTTATTAGCGCGAGAAGATGGACTTGATGAAGAGGCTTCCTCATCGATTGCCACACCATCAGAATGACCAGTTGTCTGCTTTGTTGCTTTGACCACGCTTTCGTTATCCATCGCTACGCATCCTGAGATTGCGAGTAACGCGCCACATACAAGTCGCGATAATTTAATTCCTAACATGAAATGTTCCCCCCCGATCCATCTACTAATATTATGCTAGCAGATCCTGGTAGTTATTGCAAGTTATACGTTACAGCTTGGCCAATTCGATCTGTCATTCTGACACTTTCAAGTTTCGAGATACTGGTTTTCCTCGTTCAACTCTTCTGAAAAACAACCAAAAATCACGGAGTTAACCCAATTATATCCCATTGCAATCAGTCTAGTGTGATCACCAGCGGCGGTGGTGTGGGCCTCTTTCTGCAAACTTGGGAAGCTCACCTAGGTATTTGGCTAAAAAGTGAAAATTCACAGCTTTATGATGTTCACACTTTCTTGCTTGCATTTGCTGCCATTCTTGGTGCCTCTGTTGCCAAAATTCCGATGAAAATCTCATATGGTTACTTCCTTCTGGTTTGTTACGATATGGATGATGTCCACCATGGTGATGATGTGGTCCAGGTCCGTGAAGATGGTGTGGTCCTCCATGGGGGCCACAATGGTGTGGATGGCCATGTTCTCCTGGTCCTCTAGCATAACGTACCTCTCCTCTGATAAGTTTAATGAGCTCGTACAACTTCATCGCAGCACAATACTTTTTAACATCATTTGCAGTCGTATCAGCGGTAGTAGTGGAACCACCTTCGTTGGACTCGCATTTCTTTTTCATATCAGCGTAAACCTCATCCACTCCGGCATCATCAGGCATTATCTGGAAGGTCTGTACTGAGTCGTGCTGCTGTTGCTCTGTTGGCTTAGATTCATCGATTGTCACATTGAAAAAAACATTCAACAAAACGAAATTCTTTTCCTCGGGCGACATGTGTTGCCAAAGCGACATCAGTTTTTCATCAGAAAACTTTTCTCGTGTTATCGCTATCTTAAGGCTGTCAATAGCACTAGTGACACTGCTGTTTCCTACATTCGTGTCATCATTTAACCACGGTATATCTTTCTTGTTCTCCCCCACCGCCCGCACAACAAAACTCTTTATGAGACGACAGACATCGCAGGACTCAGACGCAGTCCCGTGTGCCTGAGTCATGAGTGCCACAAACAGGCTACCCCAAACTAAAATTTTCACTATACCCCCCATATACAAAAAGATCGTGCACCTTCTGCAAACGCAAGTGGCTATTCACGTTACATATAATCGCCACCCTTATGGTTTCTCACCAACGGCACCGTATATGCTTGCTGCCACTGCATACATATCCAGTCTACAACAATTTTTGAGATAGGTCCACCCCCCCCCACAAGTCTTGTATAATGCAGCCACTCAGGTATAATGTATGTATGCTACAGGAGACGTATTGGGATAAAGACGATGATGAGGATAATGATAAGAGCTCTG
>JAIRMJ010000044.1 GCA_031258785.1 Holosporales bacterium
GAGCACCGTCTCACAAAGATAAAGCATCCATGGACAAATGGACAGGTTGGAAGCATATAATTATGGCAGAATGAACCAGGAAGATTTCTTCATCACATTCCGGGAGCATACAGATAGGAGGCAACCCACTGTTGAATCCTCAGCCCTCTCGAAGAACAAGCCAACATTGCAATTCTACAGTGTTTCCATCACCGGACCAGAGTGTGCACATGTATCCCTACCGCTTCTTCGTTTCCGGCAAGATCGCAATGTGGAGTTCTTTTAGCTGTTGCTCTGTTACCTCAGCTGGAGCCCCCATCATGAGATCCTGTGCCTGCTGATTGAAAGGAAACGCTATTACCTCCCTTATGTTCTCAGTTTTAGCTAGGAGCATGACGATTCTGTCTATTCCTGGAGCACATCCGCCATGCGGCGGTGCCCCGCATTTGAAAGCCCTTATCATGCCGCTGAACTTCTTATCTACGAATTCCCTGCTATGTCCCGCGATCTCGAATGCCTTATACATCACCTCTGGGCTGTGATTGCGTATCGCTCCACTTGATAGTTCTACACCATTGCAGACGATATCGTACTGATATGCCTTGATCGAAAGAGGATCCTGGTTTTGTAAGGCTTCCAGACCTCCTTGTGGCATAGAGAATGGGTTATGTGAGAATACGATTTGTTTCTGCTCTTCATCATATTCAAACATTGGAAAGTCCACGACCCAGCAGAATTTGTATGAATTTTCATCAATTAGACCGAGCTGCTCCGCTACCTTGGAGCGCACTAAACTAGCGATCTTGGCTGCATCCTTGTGACAGATGAAGAATACCACGTCGCCTGGCTGCGCCTTGTTTATGTCGGCAATCCGTTGCAGTTCTTCTTGACTCAGGAACTTTGCGATAGGTCCCTTGGCCTCGGATGGAGAAACCATCGAGACATAGCCAAGACCAGGCAACCCTGCCTTTTTGGCCCAGTCATCAAGTTTTTCGAAAAAACTACGTGGCTCCGAGGATGCACGGGGGACGTTTATACTTCTGACTATGGCTGCTCCAGTCTTGATCGCGTCTGAGAACGCGGTAAACGAGGAGTCTCTGAAGATCCCAGTTACATCTTGGATAAGTAGAGGGTTTCTGAGATCCGGCTTATCGCTTCCGTAATGGAGCATCGCGTCATCAAACGTTATCCTAGGGAATGGGTATGGTGACACAGAGTGGTTAGCAGGCGCGAATTTAACGAATGTTCTGTGCAGAACCTGTTCAAGTACGGCAAATACGTCTTCCTGGGATACGAAGCTCATCTCCATATCCAGCTGATAGAACTCACCTGGTGATCTGTCGGCCCTAGCATCCTCATCCCTGAAACACGGGGCTATCTGGAAGTACTTGTCAAATCCTGCTACCATCAACAGCTGCTTGAATTGTTGAGGGGCTTGCGGCAAAGCGTAGAACTTGCCGCGTGAAATCCGGCTGGGTACCAGGTAGTCCCTAGCTCCCTCTGGAGATGAGGCCGTCAAGATTGGAGTCTGTATTTCCAAAAATCCTTGGTTCGTCATTTCTTCCCTGATATATGAGATGATCCTAGACCTCAGTACTACATTCTCGTGCATCTGTCTCTTTCTCAAGTCGAGGTACCTGTACGTTAGTCTTGTCTCTTCTGGGAACTCGTTTTCCACGTTAACTTGGACAGGCAGAACGCATGAAGGCTCTGACAGGACCTCTATCCTATCAACTTGAAGCTCAATTTCACCTGTACCCATAGCGGCATTGATCGTAGAACTGTCACGTTTGACAACGGCCCCAGTGATCCTGATAACAGTCTCGTCTTTTAGTTTTTCAGCCACACTAAAGACGGCTGAGTCCTGCTGCAAAACACACTGCGTGGTTCCGTAGTGGTCCCTGAGATCAATAAAAAGCAACCCCCCATGGTCTCTTATCCTGTGAACAAAGCCGCAGAGAGAAACTTTACTGCCGACGTCGCCTACCCCGAGATCGTTGCATGTGTGAGTCCTGAAAATAGTGGCATTTTTGTTGGTCATAGCGCACATAATCTTCACAATATCTTTAAAGGATGGTACAAGAGTTCCATTTGGTAGTCACGCAAAAATAATTATGCACATGTTCCCATCATGTTGAAACAGAATGTGGTCCATCCTATATCTACATGAACATACCGTCTTTCGAGTCAACATTTTTTCATTTAGCAAAGGCGAGTTGTGGGTCACAAGGAAGCATTATTTTTCAACATACCGTAGATAATGCAGATCAATTTCCTCGTAACGACGCACACTACAACCCTTGCTGCTTTTCCTTTACTTGGGCAAATGTATCATGGCCCCAGGAGAAATTTTTTTGATACATCTAAGCAGATGTTAGGGCACGTACGTAGTGTTACGTCCCATCAACGATTTATCAGATCTTGGGATTAACACTAATTCCGCTGGCACGGAAATGATGTGAACTAAACAAGAACGGAAATGTAATATTCGCTACTCATACCATGATAACATGCTGTAAGAGTCGCCATATCTGCCGGGAGCTATTGACACAATGACAATGTATGGATAGGATTAGCTTCATGGATGGGGCATGGCCAAGCGGTAAGGCAACGGTTTTTGGTACCGTCATTCCCAGGTTCGAATCCTGGTGCCCCAGCCAGATTTGCAGAAGTAATATGACTTCATGCTAATTTCATGACATATCCGAAGGCCGCAGGAATACCAAGGGATACGTGATGTTTGTGCGCTCCTTACAGGTTTTTAAATTTGCCCAAAATAAGCCGTTTTTAACTCCAAAATGCTCCAAAACTCCGCTAGCTGCGTACCTCGTTTTGTTTTAGTGCGCACTAGAAGCTGAAGGCATTTTGTATAAATTTTGGATATACTTCAAGCCCTTGAGAATCAAGGCTTTCGAGACGACAATTTTGTTCAAAAATGACGAT
>JAIRMJ010000007.1 GCA_031258785.1 Holosporales bacterium
GATGTAAGTATGCAGGAGGATACTGTTGTAGGAATACGTAGAGAATTACTTAAAAGTGTGGAAAAATATAACACTTATAGGCCACATTATGGGTTGAAAGGACTCACTCCTATGGAGTATATCGATAGTGTTCTGGGAGCATCAGAGTTGTCTCAAAGTACGTGAACTTATACAGGACCTACTCAAGTGTTGTCCACATGCATAATATTTGGTATGCTGACACCCAGTTAGGCTTATTTGATATGAATTCGCGGCGTGAGAAGAAGCATGCAGGTGTGTTCACATACGAGAGAGTAGAGATTCTGGGTTATGAGAATTGATGACAAGAAATCAGATGGACTGACGTTTGAATATAAGGTAACGATCACTGCCGACGACGTTGAGGGACGTATCCTTCAAAAATTGAACGAAGAAGCCAAAACGTTCAAGATGCACGGGTTTAGATTGGGCCATGTCCCACTGCGTTTAATAAGGCCAGTACTGGAAAGCAAAATTACAACTGACGTTATAGAACAGCTAATTGCTGAGGCACGCCAGATTGTCATAGACGATGCAGGGGCAACTAAGATAGCTGGCGCATTGATGCAGCACAGCATCGACAAGGAGTACACGAAAGGTGGCGGCATGTCCATCACAGTGACGGCTGAAATATCCCCAGAGGTAAAGTTACGACCATATGACCTCGCGCTAACACAAATTGTTCCCAAAATCAGCGAGGACGATATCACTGAAAATATGAAAAGCATGATGGAGCAAGTCCCGATCTATGAGGATGCCCCCGATGGGTATTGTATACGGTGCGGAGACAAGGTTATCTGCGAGATTGTTATGACTGGCAAAGTGCCTCGAAAAAAACAAGAAGAGTTGCTGGTACCATTTAAAATTCCTGAAGAAGCATCACAAGAGACTCATCCTCTCTATATCTTTGTGGGACAAAAAACCGGTGCTCTCTTGAGCCCGCCCACGAAAAACGAGCTATATGGTCCGGGAGTGCGTGGTTTCCTAGTTAGAAAAATCCAGGTTGAGAAGACTCCGAGCGGAATCGAAGAATATGCCAAAGCAAATGGATTCTCAACAGAAGAGGAACTTCGTGGCTTTATCAAGGAACTGCTGGAGATAAATGCTAAAAAGAAGGCGTACATGTATACGAAAAGTCAAATCCTAGAGACTTTGGCCAAACAATACGATTTCGATGTACCAGCGAGTATCTTGGAAAGAGAAGCGGCTGTCGCTATACGTGAACTAAAGGAAGACATCGAAGAGAGAAATAGACGGAATGCTGGAAAACAGCCTCCACAGGAGATCGATGAAGAGAAGCTGCGTGAGGAGTACGCAGAGACAATCAAGCAGCGCGTAGTGCTTGGGTACGTCCTGAATGCGATAGCCATGAAAGAGGGAATCACAATAACCGACGCTAACCTGATTTCTGAAGTAAAGAATTTGCTGCAGACCGCCCCCAGTGACGATGAACGCAGGAGAATAGTTGAATACTACAGGGACGATAAAAACCGAGCGTACGCGAAAGCCGAGATGCTAGAACACAGGGTCATCAATTTTCTAATTTCGAAATCGAAAGTGAGTGAAGTAGAAAAAACATCGAAGGAACTGGATCAACTGGTCACCGACCTATTCGATGAATAATTTTGTTATGTTAAGGAGTAGAAATGTCAAATTACATCCCGATAGTCGTAGAACAAACGAGTAGGGGCGAGAAGTCCTACGATATTTTCTCTAGGCTCCTGAAAGAGAGGATTATTTTTCTCACCGGACAAATATATGACGAGATGGCGTCACTGATATGCGCGCAGCTCTTGTTTCTTGAAGCAGAGAGTTCGAAAAAAGACATCAATATATACATAAATTCGCCTGGCGGGGTAGTTACAGCCGCCCTCGCTATATTGGACACCATGAGATATATCAGGTGCGATGTGGCGACGCTCTGCTTTGGACAAGCTTGTTCAGCTGGGTCCCTGCTGTTATGTTCCGGAGCAAAGGGAAAGAGGTACGTCCTCCCAAACGCCCGTATCATGCTTCACCAGCCTCATGGAGGCACGCAAGGACAGGCGACGGACATAGAAATACACGCTCGGGAAATTATAAACCTTCGGGAGCGCCTCAACGCGATATATTCTCAAAATACGGGTCAAACAGTGGAGGTTATTAGTAATGTCATGGATCGTGATAGGTTTATGACTCCGGAGGAAGCCCTGGAGTTTGGGCTCGTGGACGAAGTCGTGAAGGAGCGATGAAAAAAGCAGCTAGCTTAACGAAATATTTATCGATTTGTGCGAGAATGGATCAAAAGGCGCTGGCTGATCAGGAGAAAATTGCGGGGGCATGAGCGTGGATACAAGAGACGATAGCATGTATTGCTCATTTTGCGGGAAGTCGCAGGGTGAGGTACGCAAATTGATAGCAGGCACGACAGCCTTTATCTGTGACGAATGTATTAAGTTATGTGCCAACGTGGTTCAAAAGGAAGAGGAAGATGCTGTTCGAGTAGGAGAAGGTAGTTTTGCGACCCCCTCTCAAATTTTCAAGAAACTGAATGATCACGTCATTGGACAAGAGCGAGCCAAGAAAGCGCTCTCAGTGGCGGTCTATAACCATTATAAGATGTTGAACTGCAATTCGACAGAATACCCTGAGGTTAACATAGCAAAATCAAATGTCCTGCTCATAGGTTCAACTGGATCGGGCAAAACTCTCCTTGCCAGGACACTTGCCAAGATAATTGATGTACCGTTCGCAATAGCCGATGCAACCTCATTAACCGAGGCTGGATACGTCGGCGAGGACGTGGAAAACATTATCTTAAAGCTCCTGCAGGTCGCTGATTACGATGTTGAGAGGGCACAGCACGGAATAGTCTACATCGACGAAGTTGACAAGATAACCAGGAAATCAGAGAACCCGTCCATCACGCGCGATGTATCCGGCGAAGGGGTTCAGCAGGCACTCCTCAAAATAATTGAGGGCACGAATGCGTTTGTGCCGCCTCAGGGTGGTCGGAAGCATCCTCAGCAAGAATTCCTCCAAATTGATACAACCAACATCCTGTTTATCTGTGGAGGGGCATTCTGCGGCCTAGAAAAAATAATTGCCGCTAGGAGTCAGAAAACTGGGATTGGATTCGGCGCTGCAGTCGATAAACAGGCAAAAGAAAACGTCGGGGAATTATTCAAAAACGTTGAGACGGAGGATCTCTTGAAATATGGACTCATACCAGAGTTTATCGGCCGCCTACCAGTCATCGCAACGTTGGAAGACCTCAGCGAGGGAGATCTCATACGAGTCCTAACTGAGCCAAAAGATGCGATCTTGAAGCAATATGCCGGGCTCTTGGATATGAACGGTGTGAGGCTGAACTTTAAACAAGACGCTCTCAAAGCCGTCGTGGCCAAAGCAATAGAGAAAAAAACAGGGGCCCGTGGACTCCGATCAATAGTGGAAGGCTTACTGTTGGATATCATGTTTAAGATTCCAGACGACCCTACGATAAAAGAAGTCATCGTTGATGTAGACGTCGTCCTCGGGAAAAAAGAGGCGGAGGTTGTCGTAGAGCGAGCTGCCGCTGGAACCAAACATCCAAAACAATCTGGGGCTTCCTCCTGAAAAAGACAGGGGAAAATACAACACCAAGCAAGCGAAGGAATGCAGTGATACGCGCACGCTACCCGGATTTGAATGAGTAGGCCATATAAATTCGCCAGGACGAAAGGGATGAAAGCGAAAATAGCGACGGCGGTACTAAAAATGTACTGTGGCTAATGAGCCACTGCTAGCACAAAATGACACAACAAAAATCCATACAACATCTGTGTCTGTGAACTTGGTGCCGGAGTGCGATAGACAAGTGGGAATTATCAATGTAAAAAAGAGAATCTCCTATTCTTTAGGTCTCAATCAGCGCGCTGACTGAGTGTGAAAGAAAGAGGGAGATGGCACAATAACCGCACCCGTCAACTCAGCGAAAACACAGCAGACTGTATTCCAAAAACTATCCGTTAAAGAAGTGACAAATCGCTGGATTTATTTAGATGGACTTCATCGATTATCTTCCTCTGATACGTAGCCACCAGGCCGTCGTCGCTTTCGTGGAATCGTGTGACGATACACAAGCGTCATTGTCGTTGCAGTAACAGCTATGAGGACTCGAACAAATATGTCACCGGACCACGCGTTGTTGGCAACAGTGAACGAGCAGCACGTGAGAAGCCACGCTATTATCGTTTCTATCACGAGGTACAGGGAAACAAGAGTGCTTCTTTGACCGAGAAATACAAAATTTTGATTTTCGCTGAAAAAACCGCATTCGTAATACCCATCTGCTATCGTATGTGGCTTTCCTTGAAGGCTTGTAGTTTTAGCCAACAGCAAAGCAACCAACGAGATCCCGCTCGCCACAGCGACGGCAATGCCAGTTATTATGGCTTGTGATGACAGCACCGTCCCTCACTTCTTTTTTCTAAAGCAGGCTGGAATATCCAGCTCATCGCCCTTGAAATTCGATATATTGGCTGGATTTTCACGCCCCTCCTGAGTCGGATGATCTTGCTGTAACTGCTGAGGTACCGGAGAATTATAACTCTCATACGGCTTATGCTGTCTGCTTTTCGCAGCGAATCTATCAAAAAATGATGAGCGCTTTTTGGTCTTTGCCTGTTCGAAATCCAATGTGTTCTCGTATGGATCCAACTCCACAGATGCTGCAATCGCATCTTCCTGAGTTACAACAGAGGGCTCAGTGGCAAGTTCATCAGGAATGGGCTGGTGTTTCTGTGTGAGGTTGTCAAATATTTTTGTTGCCTCTTGCTTGTTGATGCCGACAATGTCGGCTATATCTCGCCCCTTAAATATATTTTCCTGGGCAATTCCGATCCCTGTCGCCACGACTGACACTCTGATCTTGCCATTCAGACGTTCGTCAAATGTTGACCCAAATATTATGTTCGCCTCAACATCAACCTCTTCTCGTATGCGATTGGCTGCCTCGTCTACCTCAAATAGAGTCATGTCGTACCCTCCAGTGATGTTGATCAAGATCCCGCGAGCACCCTGCAGCGAGACATCATCAAGAAGTGGATTCGAGATTGCGGCCTCCGCCGCGTCCAGTGCACGTCTATCGCCGTCAGCTTCACCAGTTCCCATCATCGCCTTGCCCATTTCGCTCATAATGGCCCTTATGTCTGCAAAGTCGAGATTGATAAGCCCAGGCATTATCATGAGGTCTGTCACGCCTCTCACGCCGGAATATAGGACATTGTCCGCCATCTTAAAAGCATCTGCGAACGTCGTATCTTCATTAGCGAGTCTGAATAAATTTTGATTTGGGATGATTAGCAGAGTATCTACGTATTGCTGAAGTTCTTCGATTCCCTTCTCTGCCGTCCTTGCCCTATTCGCTCCCTCAAAGAGGAAAGGTTTGGTAACAACTCCAACAGTTAAGATCCCGGCATCCCTTGCTATTCGCGCTATGGTGGGAGCCGCACCAGTCCCGGTTCCTCCTCCCATGCCTGCCGTGATAAACAGCATGTTAGTCCCATCTATAAACTTCAGAATCGACTCTGACGACTCTTCAGCGGCCGCACGCCCAACGTCCGGCTTAGATCCAGCTCCAAGTCCTTGGGTTATCGATAACCCAAGCTGGATCCTCTGCTCGTGCGATGCTAGCGATTGTTTCAGCGCCTGCGCGTCTGTATTTGCTACAACGAACGTAACTCCCTCCAGATTCGAGCGAATCATGTTATTTACCGCATTGCCCCCGGCACCTCCAACTCCAATAACAACAATTTTAGGCCCTAATTCGGCGTCGTTTACAACGTCGCTTAGCTCGGTCTTCGACATAAAATCCTCTCAGATTCATACACAGTGCGTCCTGACAGTATACAGCCCCGCATGGCGTTTTAAAATGCTTTAATTCAAGCGTGTACGGGTTCATAACATATGAGACAGAATGTGGTCTCCAGAACGTCATTAATATACTTCATAGGGATTCTCTACGTATCCCAGATCCAGTATCCTCTATCATTATATTTGGGACTAGATGGAGGCAATACATATAGTGGGGTATTCAATTCCTCACATACATTCCAAAACTCACTCATGAACTCACTACCTCCATCTACCTGTATGCCCCTTACTTCCAGGAAGGTTGTTCTTTATACGATCCCATGTGGAGTCTGATATATCATGTCTATATAATAAGGCTCCTGCAAAAGCTTTTTTAAAATCGTCGCTACATTTTGGGGGTCAATTTGGTATTCGGACACACTTAAATCGTGCTGTACGAAGCTTATAGTGGGAAATTTTTTTAGAA
>JAIRMJ010000008.1 GCA_031258785.1 Holosporales bacterium
GATGTAAGTATGCAGGAGGATACTGTTGTAGGAATACGTAGAGAATTACTTAAAAGTGTGGAAAAATATAACACTTATAGGCCACATTATGGGTTGAAAGGACTCACTCCTATGGAGTAATTGATAGCGTTCTGGGAGCATCAGAGTTGTCTCAAAGTACGTGAACTTATACAATGCACAAATACCTTGTGGCAGTGCATGGAGCCATGGTAGAATCCACCGTGGGTGTTCCTTGGTAGCTCAGTCGGCAGAGCAAGTGGCTGTTAACCACTGGGTCGGCGGTTCGAGTCCGTCCCAAGGAGCCAGTGTGTTTGTTTCTATGACCAGGACGAGAGGGTTTGTGTGAGCAATCGCGCCGCCGAATTGTAACGATTCGATCGAAGGACGGCGAGATCTGGCAGATCATAGCGACGGTTTTTATGCGGCCGTTCTGTTACTTCGTAGCGTGCAAATTAGACACAGAGGGAGAAATCGACCTGCTAATGATGAGGCTCGCAATTGGTGACACAGTTTATACTTACCAATATAAGAAGCAGTAGGGATGCAGGTTTGTCTATTTGAACCAGAGATCGCACAAAATGCCGGCAGCATTGCTCGCCTCTGTGCATGTTATGGAAGCGAGTTCAGCATCATCGAGCCTGCTGCGTTTTTGCTTGATGAGAAGAACTTCAGAAGAGCTGGTATGGACTACGTCGATAAAAAAAGCATCAAGCTACACAGCTCATTTGCGGATTTCAGGAGCGCACACAACGGACGCGTGATCTTGCTGGATACAAAAGCTGAGATCACGTACTGCAAAGTGCAGTACGAACCGACAGATTGCATCATGGCAGGAAAAGAGAGCTCCGGCGTGCCAAATGAGATATTCAATGCGTGCGATACCCAAGTTAAAATCCCGATGCTAGACGGAATGCGTGCTATTAATGTTGCTATGAGTGTGGCAGTGTGTCTGTCAGAGGCAATGAGGCAGTTAAATTGGCGTTAATTTGGAAATGCTGAAATATAGGCGCACAACTAGCTTACACGTGGACGACACTGTGAACTTACCAGTAAACCTTTTCTCGTTGACAGCTCACTGTATTCTGTTAGAATACAGTGAGATACGCCTGCTTGGTGGAATTGGTAGACACAACAGACTTAAAATCTGTCGCTTTAAATGGCTTGCCGGTTCGAGTCCGGCAGCGGGTACCAGGAAAGAGGGTTTTATGAAATTGAAGACAAAGAGTAGTGCGAAAAAAAGGTTTCGGTTCACGGCAAGTGGTCTTGTAAAGATGGGACAGTGCGGTAAGCGGCACAATATGCGCAAGCGAAGTAATAGAATGCTGAGAAATGCACGCGGCATGGCATTGATGCATCCGAGTGATGCAAAAAAAGTCACGGCGCTCTATTTTCACGTATAAGAGATTTGGAGAGAGTCAGATATGGCACGCGTAAAGAGAGGTATGGCGGCGCACGCTAGGCACAGGAAGATCCTAACCCTGGCGAAGGGTTTTCGTGGTAGATCGTCGACATGTTTTAGGCCAGCCCTTGAGAGGTTAGAAAAGTCGTGGCAGTACGCATATCGCGATCGCAGGACAAAGAAACGGGACATCCGGGCCCTTTGGATTCAAAGGATAAATGCTGCCGTGCGGCAACTTGGGATGAAGTATTCCACATTCATAAACGGACTAGCCAAAAAAAATGTGATAATAGACAGGAAGACGTTATCCAAGTTTGCAATGGAAGACCCTGTGTTGTTCAGAGATTTAGTGGCTTTAGCAAATGGCTCATACACTGGGGCAGCGCTTGGTCCGAGTAATGCTGTCGCTGCTGCAGTGGCGGTTGAAGAAACGGCCCCAACTAACAAGAGAAGAAGCCGCACGACTGCAGCAAGTGCGAAAGCGCCCGCAAAGAAGATGGTAACGCCGAAATCAAAGACCTCGATCACACCGAAAAAAAAGAGCACGAAGCCGAAGTCTGAAAAGTAAGGCAAAAAAAGCGGTCGTGGCGGAACAGGTAGACGCGCAGCGTTGAGGTCGCTGTGGAGAGATCCGTGGAAGTTCGAGTCTTCTCGACCGCACCAAATCCAAAGCAGGCCATGAGTAGTCTCTAGACTGGCTCTGAGATCTGACAAAATATCGGACTCTTGAACACATCGTAACGCAACCAGTCGAGCTGGAGCCGCTCGGTGACAATATGATAAATAAGCATTGCCATAGAGACCTCGAATCGGAGAGATGTGTTTAATTTGATCGTTAAATTCAGGGTCCTAGGAATTTTTTTCACGTTGATACCATCGTGAGCATGCTGATCACGTATGAAGGGGTTGGTTATTATAGCTATCGGAAAGCAATGATATACCCGGCGAATTTACTTTTTCTAGCAACTCACTTGTGTTTTGGTGAATTTTCCTTCACATCTCCTCAATCTTGATCACATGCTCCGTCTCTGGGTACGGCGTCAATGAATGTGGTTCCATAGGTATTTTATCGCCGGGTTTGCGTTCGCTTTCCTTGTTGAGGTAAAACGCAATATCGAAATAGTAGTCCTCTTTTTCTTCATTTTTGCTAGTCACCACTGAATTGCTGCATGCGTTCTGGCTTTGCGCAACAGTGGATAGAGGTGGCGGATCCTTATCAATGTCCAGCGCAGACATTTGCTGCTGTCTGTACCAGGCTTCTAGAAACCCAGGTTGCTCAGCATGAATCCTTGTCACTTTTTCTAGAGTAGCACCTTTGGGTGGATCGCTTATGTTATAGTATAAACCTGATTTCGCAGCATAATGCTTGTTGTTAGCGTTTTGGTACGTGTTCAAAAGATGTTTTGTAGCTTTGCCGAGCAGTGTAACTTCACTATGTGATATGCCAAAAACACTTTCGAACCACGGTAGAGTTATCACTCTTTGCCTAAGCTTTTCCCGACATTTTCTTTTGCTTATTGCTAGTTTAATGCCATCTATGACTAGTGTGGCCACCTCCAGTTTAGTTCCACTCCATACTAAAAGTATTGCTCCCTCCTCTATACGTAGTGCTCTTAGACGTGTAGGATTTTGTATGATATGCACACTATCCGGCCCCAAAGTCACATTGCTAACTAAAGGCGCCCTTGTACAATCGCTGTACGGGATGATAGTATATGCACTATTGACTTTAGCCAAATAATCTCTAAGCCCCCAGATACCGCTTATTTCGATCTTGTCATTATAGACACGCCGATCGCAATCAATTATCTTTCCTCTATTTATAAGCGTTCCATAGCACAAAACTTCGGATCCCGACGCTAATATCAAGATGCCTGTATTTGTGATTTTCAGACATCTTCCTTTTGGTATTTGCAGACAGTTTTCCAGTAAGGCCATACCTGATATTTCAGCATCGTCTGTTGTGGTAACGTCAAAAGTGCCCGATAGTGATGAATTATGTTCGCTGCTGCCGCCTGTCTCTTCCGAACTATTTGTGCCGCATATTCCGCTCAAATTCTCGTCTAACTTCAGTCCTTCGCCAAAAACTTGAAATTCCGTCGTTTGCGCCTCTTGTGGCCACAAACATACAGCCGCAACAATGCGCCACAACACCCCATTAGAAGCTCTCATACTGAAACCTTCCTTCGCAAATTAATGTAACGTACACATTTTATTGTGGCATGAGCCATTCTCACAAGAAACATTTTTTATCTGATGGCGTATTTATTTGTAGTTTTGATGCTTACATGCGGGGCTATCCCTAAAAAAAGTGTCGCATAAGGCTACTGCTATCGCATCCATCGAATCCAGAGTGTGCTGCTTCCGATCGTTGATTATCTCGGCATTAAGTATCTTTTGCACCATCTTATGTACGCTGTCCTTGCTTGCGTGACCAAAGCCTGTTATGTTTTTTTTTATCTCATTTGGGGTGTATCCATTGACAGATAGGCCAGTTTTTGCTACGCCCAGTATCCCTGCGGTTCTAGCCATTATGAGCTTCTCGCTTGTCAGAGGATTCGCATTTACGAAAACCTTCTCCATGGCAACGAAGTCTGGCTTAAACTCAGCGATTAGACTCTGGATTTCGCTGTATATGTGCAAAAGCCTAGATTCCAGGCTAGCGTTCGTAGTGGTTCTTATGACCCCGCAGTTCACGAATTGCACTGCTGTCTGAGCCCGCGCAAGAATCACCCCCCACCCTGTCTTCACTAATCCTGGATCTATGCCGAGTGTTACGATTTCACTCAAGATTTTTCCTCAGCTTCTTTTTGAGAGCGCCCAGAAGACAGACCGCCATTGCTGCCATCACGGCTGTGTCGCGCAGGACGATGTGCCATATATCGCCAACCAAAAAGATAGTTCTCATGCCGGATACATAATACCTTGCAGGGAAAATGTAGGAGATAATCTGGATCCATAACGGCATGCTCTTCATTTCAAACACAAACCCGGATAACATCATGGTTGGTAAAAACGTAACCATGACAGCCCCCATCGCCGCTACAAACTGATTCTTGGCGGATGTTGATATCAGGAGACCAATCAGGAGTGATACGACTATAAAGACAGACGAAGTAAGAGACATTGCTATGATTGACCCCTCAAACGGCACCCCGAATATAAAAACCCCGCACAAGACCGTGAAAGCCAACGAAACAACACTTAAAACGAAGTAAGGGATGACTTTTGAGATTATTATCTCCCATATCGATGTGGGAGTGGCTATGAGAGCCTCCATCGTCCCTCTTTCCCACTCCTTTGCCACGACGAGCGATGTCAGGTACGTCCCCACAATCGACAGTATCATTGCCAAAGCGCCAACCATCAGAAAGTTAATCGATTCAGTTGTTGGATTGAACCAGAGGCGACTAAGGACATTTATACTCGGTCCGCCTGGGCGCCTGTGACCCATCAGGAACTGATTGAAGAGGCCAGTAGCATAGCCTTCGATGTATGCGGCCGTATTTGGGTCTGTGCCATCGCTCACTACCTGTATCTCTGTTTTCTTCCCTTTCTTTACGTTCTTTGAAAAGTTCTCCGGGATCATGATAGCCCCCATTGTGTTCCCGGCCTCCATGTTGCCCTTTGCCTCCTGGGTTGAATGCACGATATTTGTGCTGAAATACTCGGAATATGTGTATGCATCAGCAAGATCCTTTGCTAACTTCCCAGAATCTTGCTGTATGAGGTCGATCTTGATGTGCTTGATATCGAACGATAGGCCATATCCATATATGATTAACAGGAGCGCCGGCATGACAAATGCCACTAAAATGCTGCTAGCATCTCTTCTTATTTGCTTGGTCTCCTTGTAGATAAGAGCTTTAATGGTCCTTATGTTCATTGCCCCTGCTCTTCCATAGCTGCATCCACTTCCTTCACGATCTTGACGAATACGTGGTTTAGGGTCGGGTTTTTTTCTTCTTTGCACAGAGACTTTAGTTCGTCTGGCGTCCCATGTGCTCTTATTTTCCCGTTGTATATAAGCGCGATCTCGTCGCAATTCTCTGCTTCATCCATGAAGTGCGTCGTCACAATTGTACTGACGCCACACATCACCATTGCATTAATATGCATCCAAAATTCCTTCCTTGTGATTGGATCCACGCCGGACGTTGGTTCATCAAGAAAGAGTACTGGTGGCTTGTGAATGATGGCACACGCCAGTGCGAGCCTCTGCTTAAACCCGAGCGACAACGAACCCGCATTGCTGTTCTGAAGGCTACCTAAATGGAATATCTCAATCATTTTGTTCACTGCGTCTCGTCTCCTCTTGCCGCTTAGCCTGTATGCCCCAGAGGCGAATTCAAGGTTATGCCGCACAGACAGGACTGGGTATAGCGAGAATTTTTGGGCCATGTACCCTATATTAAGCTTGGCATCACTGCCCATATTGGATATGTCTATCCCCACGATTTTTGCAGTGCCAGCGTTCTGCCTGAGGAGTCCGCAGAGCATTTTAAATGTCGTGGACTTGCCGCTACCATTTGGGCCTAGTAACCCGAATATCTTGCCGCGTTTCACTGAGAATGATATGTTCTCCGCCGCCGTGAAGTTTCCGAACTTCTTCGTAAGCCCCATGGCCTCAACCACAGTGTCATGTCCAGAGAACGAGAGATCTTTCACGTATTCCGTAACAGGGGACTCCTTTTCTTGGATTCCTCCCAGGATATCTATGCAGGCGTCCTCAAATATCGGAACTAGAGGAGTTGGTTTCTTCAGATCCTCGTGCCGTAAACTTACTTCCTGATAGATCTCTTCAATCGAACGATCACGCGTGATTACCTTGATGTTTTTGCCTACAATTACAGAATCTATGATCCCATCCGTTCTCAGTAGCTCTGATGAGAACAGCCTCTTCTTCTCTGTGACACCACCAAATAGGAAAACCCTACCATTGACCGTCTGCTTGGCATTGTGTGGGCATCCCTCATAGGTAACTTTGCCATCATGCAGCAATACAACATGATCGAGATCCTCAGCCTCATCTAGGTATGCCGTACTCCAGAGGACGGTCGTATGATTGTCCAGCATTGTGTTTACCATTCTTATCAAATCTTTCCTGGAAATAGGATCAACACCAACCGATGGCTCGTCCAGTATCAGAATCTTTGGTTTACGCAAGAGAGAGCAGGCAAGGCCCAGCTTCTGCTTCATTCCGCCCGATAAGTTCCCAGCAAGCCTATCTTGAAAGTTCCCTAATTTGACCAGATCTAGGACTTTTTCAAATGCCTTATGCATTTCGTCTCCGCTGAGGCCACGAAGTTGTGCATACAACGTCAGATTCTCTATGACGGACAAATCCTCATACAATCCGAACTTTTGTGGCATGTATGACGTTACTCTCTGGTAGTCGCCTATCTGTAGCTTCTCCTTATCGCGTGTCTCGTAGATGTCTAATGGCTGGCCGTCCACTACGATCTCGCCAGAATCTGGGGTCAGGATGCCAGCTATTATGCGTATTAGTGTCGTTTTACCTGAACCGTCAGGACCTATAAACCCGATCAGCTTCCCACTCTGAAGTTCACATGAGACGTCAGTAAGCGCTGTTACCTTGCCTCTTTCGAACGTCTTGGTTAAGTTGGTGATTTCTATCATTTGCGACAGCTTATCGTGACCGGCATACCCTGCTTGAGCGACGGAGCAGGCTCATCAAGAATTACCCTGATCCTGTACATCAGACTCGCCCTAAGCTCCTTTGTCTCGATATTTTTCGGCGTAAATTCGGCCTCTGACGATATGAAGCCTATGTGCCCCTTGTACTTCGTACCAGAATCTGTCTCGTTGTTAACGTATACTGCGTCTCCATATTTGATCCGCGACAGCACATCCTCGCCGGCGAATGTCTTTATCTTTGTGACAGTCTTCGGCATAATCGTGAAGGCAGGGACACTGGCATTGATCATTTCGCCACACTCAACATTGCGAGTGAGGATGACACCATCGACTGGAGATATCAATTTTGTGTCCTTAAGTTCAACCGCAGCAAGGTCATATGCCGCACTGGCGGAATCCCGTTTGGCTTTCGCTATTTCGTATTCCGTCTTTGCATTGTCGTATATCTTCTCCGATATGCTCTTTTTCTTGAAGAGGTCTACCATTCTTATGTGGTTTTTCCTGGCATTGACGAGAGAGGTTTCCGCTTCTTCCATATGCGCCTTTGCAGTCCTCACCTTGATCTCATACACATCGCTATCAAGGGACGCTAGTACACTACCTTTTTGCACTTCATTGCCCTCATCTACCATAATCTCAGATATGCGCCCAGAAACTCTGAATGAGACATCAACGTCCTGTATCTCTACGTTCCCATTCAGTACAATCTCATCAGAACATAAAAAAAATACCCTATATACACCATAGAAAGCAGCACTCGCTACTACAGCGAGAACAGCAGCCATTTTCCAGCTTTTTCTCAACATTATCAGAAAGAAAACATAACACGCCTGACGCTGAATCTTACCACATATTCAACATAGACCTCAAATGGAGAATGTGACTTACCTAATGGTGTCCAAAGGGCTTCCCAAGTACCATCTGTACGAAAGAATCTTCAAATTAAAGCCCATTAAAAAGTATGGTTCGCTAAAAGAGGCATCTTACCTGCTGAAACTGTAGCAATTTTGCGTATCTATGAGTAATTACAACACAGTGCATACTTTTCCTGTAAAAAGTGACCAAACCTTGAAAAAATTGATTGACCGTAAAATATTCTTGAGAGTAGGATGTGGTGGATGGTGGCCGTTGCGGCCGTTTTTTCAAGGGTTTACAGAAAATGAATAGAGTTGAATTGATTTCAAGTATTGCCAATATTGCTGGGCTGAAAAAGGCAGAGGCGGAAAAGGCTTTGAATGCATTCACACAGACAGTGGCAGCGGAGCTGGCTCGCAAGGAGGAGGTGAGGCTGGTTGGGTTCGGAACTTTCTCCATCATGCACAGAAACGCGACGGAGGGCAGGAATATGCGTACTGGTGAAGCAATGAAGATCCCAGCAAGGGATATTCCGAAGTTTAAGCCCGGCAAGCAGCTGAAGGATGCTGTTGCCAAAGGAAAGTAAAGAATTAAATAAACATGCATGATGTTGGGCGATTGGCTCAGTGGTAGAGCATCTCGTTTACACCGAGGGGGCCGGCGGTTCGAGTCCGTCATCGCCCACCAAGTGTTGTTGGTGGTTGGTTTGGTTGTCGCAGTGGCTGCATGTGGACGGGTTGGAGCTCTGCAGGCACCAATTGAGGAGGGCACTACAAAAAGCAGCGAAAAATCTCGCTAAGATAACACTGCTACTGGTTCTGAGAATCGTCTGCCAAACCGGTGAATGTCTAGAGATACAGTCTCGAACTACTGAAATAAGATATGATCGAGGCGGCAGCTATATCGTTGCAGCCCTTGATTACCAGGTCGAGCGGGGAACGCATATAACGGCCCCGATAGGCAGGGGGATACACATAGCTCCTAAGGTGGAATGGAAGAATGCTGAACTCGTTTCTGAGAAGTGGCCGCAATCAGAAGCGATCCTCGAGCCAGATGGAAAAGCAAGCGAATACAAAGGCTATAACGGTGACTTCTCAGTCCTGTACAAATTGAAACTAAATGATTCACGGGCTCCGATCAGGTATGATGTAGCGTACGCCGTATGTGGTAACGCGTGTGTCCCGAAGCATGTATCGGGCGAAATCGCAATAGATGGAAAGCTCTCAGGAAGTGAAGTAGTAGCCGCATTTGGCCCACAGGAAGAACCCACGGCCCTCTTTGGAGGCATCTTGCTGAGTATGCTGTGCGGACTCCTTGGGGGAATAATCTTGAACTGTATGCCGTGCGTTTTCCCAATAATCTCATTAAAAATCTTTTCTATTATAAAAACGGCGCATGAGGGTGAAGAGACCATCAGGAAGCATTCTCTGGCGATTTTAGCCGGGAATGTCGGCTTCTTTACCTTATTTGGAGTGGCGATACTAGCGCTAAGAAAGACTTTTAGTGGGATAGGCTGGGGATTTTATATGCAAAACCCGACGTTCGTGTTCTTCATGCTACTGCTCTTTCTGATGTGTAGCTTAAGTTTCTTCGGGGTATTTTCTCTGAACGTGCCACTAGTCTCCCGAATTAAGGGAAGGAACTCCTACGTGGCCGATGTGTGCAACGGAGCTCTGAGCGTCCTCGTCTCAACCACGTGTGTTGGCCCATTTTCTGGACTAACTATCGCAACTGCACTTCTAAATGACAGTTTCGCGCAATCGCTGAGCATCTTCTTCGCGCTAGGCCTAGGACTAGGCCTACCATTTTTGCTAATAGCCATATGGCCAAGGTTTGCAAGTGTGGTACCGAAGCCAGGCAAATGGCTGCAATTGTTTAAAGAATTCATGGGATTTGCGATGCTTCTCTCTTGTGTTTGGCCGCTGTGGATATTGATGACACAAATCAGTATGACAAACTTGGTCGTGGTATTGATATGCAGCATATTGGTAGGGCTATTCGCGTGGGCGTGGCAGAATGCGAAACATAGTGCATACTTCCGTGGCATACCAATTATCGGGCTGATGACCAGTGTCGCAATCGGAGCATACAACACTGTGACGCAGCCGATCCAAACACTCAGGACTGTAGCTTGGCAAGCTTATTCAGATGAACTCTTCGATAATCTCATGTTAAAAAAGGAGCCTATCTTCCTGGTCTTTACGGCAGCCTGGTGCCTCACGTGCAAATTTAACGAGAGGCTGTTTACTGATCCAGATGTGGTCCTGAAGTTTCATCAGAAAAAAATCTACACCATAAAATGCGACTGGACGAATAAAAACGAGAGAATTACGGAACTCCTCAAGGAGTACGGTGCTGTGGCAGTTCCCTTGTATATCTACTATCCTGGCAAAGGTGCTGACTTCATCAAGCTCTCGCCAATGTTGAAAAAAGACGAGGTACTAAAAGTTTTGCAGCGTGGTGAAACATGAATCTGAAGAGGAAAGAGGCCTCCGCGAGGCTGGCGTTTTGCATCCTTATTAGCCTAATCGTCCTGATTTTTGACCAAGCTAGTAAAATGGCCGTGATTGCATTTTTGCCGGCTAGCGACGCCATAAAGATATGTCCATTCTTTAATTTGACTCTTGTCCTCAATCGGGGAACCAGCTTCGGATTGCTTGAGCCGAGTACAATGACGGAGTTCTATATGATCGTTGGCCTTACGGTTTGCTGTATTACCTTCCTGACCTATTGCTTTATCAAGTTTAGAACGTTTGCTGAGAAGATGCTGTTAGGCGTGATCATCGGTGGCGCCGTTGGGAATTTGGTTGATCGCATCATCCATGGAGCTGTCATTGATTTTATCGATTTATACTGTGGCGCATGGCACTGGCCAGCTTTTAATCTAGCGGATACAGCCATATCTTGCGGGGCAGTCTTGTTGTTGCTCGTAACACTGTTTTCGAAGAGGGGTGAATAACCAACTGGCGATGAGGCCTGTGCAACGTAGCCGGAATCCGAAAAACTTATGAGATTTTCCGAAGAAGAGCTTATACGATAGAGATGGGGAAAAAAGCCACAGCGGTCGATCCTTTGAGTAAGTTTTCACGCTTGTAACGCTCGGCAACCATGGGTTAGTTGCAAATCCACCAGCTACAACACTTGCCTAAGAAGTATAAATTTTTGAGCATCTTAACGTAATGCTAAATACCAGACATTCAACAACAGCTTTGTGAGGTTCCTACCAAGAGGTTTGAGATAGCTCGTATATCTTCCACCGACACATAACAGAGTTAGGGCGAGCTTCAGGAGATTACACACAGTTTTCTTCTGGATTCCATAGGCTGAATGAGGTGGTATCGCGTAGAGGATCACATGATACTACTATTAGGAGGTGATACTGCGTACGACATGAGTGAATAAGAAGTTGAGCTTTTCCGCGATGTGAAGTACCATTAGTGTAGTTCAATGGGGCTCTGGTATTTCTAGGAAGGCCATGATTCTAAAAAGTTTTCGCAATGCGTCCAACAATTTCTTTATGAAATTGTTGCTTGGGATAATTGCACTGAGTTTTTGCTTATGGGGCGTTGGCGATATCATCAGACACTACTCTGCCTCGAAGGCTGTCATTGAGATAGGAGACTACAAGCTCACAGTGGAACAATTCCTGAGGGAATACGACAAGGAGAAGCAGGCGATACGAAACAGTAACAAAAGGCATATCACCGATGATGAAATGAGGAAACTGGACGTGCCAGGCATCGTAGTCGAAAAAGTTACAAATTCCGCAATAATTGAGCAATTGCTGAGGAAATACGACATCGTAGTCTCGAAAAAAAGCCTGCAGATGATCGTACATTCATTGCCGGAATTTCAGAACCAAGGAGCATTTAGCGAGCGAATATACATGAACGCGCTGCGTGATTCAGGCGTTAGTGAGAGCGCCTTTTTGTCGAGTATTAGGGAGAATATAGCGCGTACCCAGCTGTTCCATCCGCTGATAGCCGGGTATAGGATGCCATCTATCGTGAAAGAAAAGATAGTACAGTCGTTTGAAGCGAAGTACAAAATCGTCATGGCACGGCTGAACGTAAACGATGAAGAGTTGAAAAAAGAACCTACCAGCGATGATCTGAAAGCATACTATGAAGACTCAGCTGAGAAATATAAGGAGCCTGAGAGTCGGGATATAGCGATTCTCGTGGTTGATCACAGCAAGCTAGTGAAGGATCAGGTCACACAGGCAGATGTTGATAGAGTATATGAAGAAACGAAAAATAGCTATGCTCCGAAAGAAACTAGGAATTTTGACAGGTACGCATTTGAGAATCGCAATGAGGCAAATCAAGCATCTGATATGCTCATGCACGGCAAATCACCGCAGACGATCGCAAAAAAGTTCATGCCACAGGTAACAACTCTTAAGGGGTGTAGCAAGGGCGATTTCCCGAACGAGATAGGAGACGAGCTATTCAGATTGGAGTTAAACAAGGGATCTGACGTTCATTGCATAGGTGGCATCTACTACGTCTACATCGTAACATCGATAAACAAGGACAAATCAAGCACTCCGGAACAGATTAAAGATCAAATCAGGCAGGTCCTGTATAACGACAAGCTGAGTACCTCCGAGATGTATGCAAAGAAGAAGGAGTTAACAAACAAAATTGATGACGGCTTCGGTGGTGGGAAGAAGATCGAGGAGATCTCCAAGGAGACCGGAATGCAGTACGTTGATCTTAGCGGAACGCACAATGACTCACGCAACGACCAGCTGATTGCGAAAATACCCGATGATGAGACGAGAGACGAAGTCCTCAAGGCGGCTTTTGAGATCGATGAGGGACAAGCCAGTCAGACGATCTCGTCACACAAGGTTGATCATTTATCCTACGTTGTGCAAGTAAGAAAAATACACGAGGCGGAAATTCCAGCATTTGAGAAAATAGCGGATAAAATCAAGCGTGATTACATCCGTGAACAAAAGACAAAAAGTCTCGATGCACGCATCAAGGATGTCACAGAAATGGAGTCTGGTGCGGTCGATGGTGTGAAAAAATTAAAGGGCTGCGAGATGTACCGAGTCTCGAAGAAAGAGGTTATCTTCCATCAGGTACAGCCAACCAATGACACGAAAAGGCTTTTTAAAGTTGTACAGAACGAGACAGGTATAACAACAATTCTGACTTCCTTGGAGCTTGGAAAGGCAATGACTTGGAAGTTGACAGATGATGAACACATTGTAGTCGCTTTGGAAAGAGTTGAGAAAGGGCCCAAAGCAAATGATGAATTCAGGCAGCGTATTTCACAATACCTTGACCAGCAGGCAGCAGCAGCTGTGATCCCAGTCATACTCGTGGCCTCAAAGAAGAACATGAAGATCAAAATAGACAGGGAATTGATAAAAAAAATTACGGCAAGTGTGAGTGGGATTGAGGACTGAGGTAGAGCTTTTTATAAGGACAGTCTCAAATTTGATGATCGCTTGAGTGGGAGCAGCTGAGAGGATAAACGAGAATATAGCTCTGAGATAAAAAAAAGATACAAAGTTTTGTTGCTTCGTACACAGAGAGAAAGTACAGTCTAGATATTTGAATAACAGCTGGTTGGGAAATAATCGCTTTGTACTGGGCACATCTATGATATAGTTTACCATATGTCACCAACTTGAGTTGCCAACTAACAGGGATCACCTCCGGCAAAATGAATCAAATACCCATAACATTCTCATGCTACATGGAACGGACCGGTACCAAAGCTTATCTCAAAGCTGTTATGTGGCCTGTGTGCCCAACAATGGTAAGCATGGAGTAATCGGACTGACTATGGCCTCTATGGCGCTTGCTAATGGAGAGTCGCATCAATAGCATGTTTCACTGTGTACCTCACGTTGCCACGGTTACTTCATTGTGATTTTGAAGAGATTTCCATCTTTTGTGATCTTTCCAGTCATGTTATAGCCAAATGGGAGACTCTTTGAAAAGTGGCCGAAGCTCTCGCTTTTGTAAACAGGAATCGTTGTGTTTTTGGCAAAATTCTGCAAAACAGCAGTGGCTTCATTTTCGAATTGCCCGAGGATGATAGCCTTCACCCCCTTCAAGAGGCCTGCATTATCGACGTGAGTGAAGAGACGATCCAGCCGAAATCCGCTTATATGCACATCCTCAAGAAATAGGATTTTCCCAGATGTTTCGATTTGCCATGCTGTTCCTATGGATGAAATCATACATGTGAGGTTTCCACCAGTTGTCTTCCCCGTTATTTTTATAGCGGCAGAAGCATGCCTGTTAAGTGGAGATAGATCTGATATTTCCAGTGTCTTGGTCTCTCCTACCAGGAATCTTAGAATTGTGGAATACGTGTCTCTGGTTTTCGTTTTCAGTGCAACCTCGACCAAGTTTGTTCCGTAAATCGTTTTCCAACCGTATTTTTGTGAAAAATATATCAGCAGTGCTGTGGCGTCGCTGTACCCAACGATAATCTTTTTGGGGGTTGAAGAGTAGTCAGTAGCAGATATTTTCTTCATGAGCTTATCCGCTCCATAGCCTCCGCGCAATGTCCACAGGATGCAGTGTGAAGACCTAACCGCCTTATCAAATTCGGAGAACTTGCTGTCCAGATCTGCAGCAATTTGATCTGTTGAACCACGTATCGTTGCGAGCTTGTGGTACTTTTTGCCAATGATAGCAGCTATCTTGCGTTGAACATCTGCAGGACACCCGCTTGATGGAGCAACAACCTCTATATCCAGGTTCTTAAGCGAGATTTCACGCGCGGTTGCGTACTCCGCTAATACACACACCCAATATGCCATTACTCTGACACGATTCATATATTCTATTCCTGTAAAACCGTTTTATGTAGGCGATTTTACTCTTTTTCCTGCCTTATTTCATCATCATTGGGACCAGGAGTAAACTGATAGGTACGATGGCAAGACAAGCCCACGCCATGTAGGTGATAAAGGATGGCATTTTGACTCCTTTCCTATCTGCGATGGACCTCACGATCAGGTTGGGTGCATTGCCAACGTATGTGATTGCTCCCATCACCACTCCGCTGATTGAGATTGCTGTCAGTATATTGCTCTGTGAGCCCATGAGGTCGACTGGATTCCCGCCTGCTATGTTGAAAAACACCAGGAATGATGGTGCATTATCGAGAAATGCGGATGTTATAGCACATGCCCAAAAGTACTCTACTGTGGCGTCGTTGTCCTTGCCAAGGCTGATCATAGCTCTGTGGATCGCCTCTGAGTGCTCACTGATTAGAAACAGGACTGGGGCAATTACTATGAATATGACAAGGAACGTCTTAGCTACCTCCTTACATGGAGCAAAGTCAATTTTCTCTGCTGTTGATCCACGTTTGATCATTGAGATTGCGCAGAAGACCAGGAAAAGAATGTTTTTTAGACAGATATGCGGAACCATGTATGCCCCCACACATGGAAGTGTTATCTTAACCTCGTACTTGAAGTCAATAAACAGCACAGCAACAGTGAGCGCCAAAAGGGTAATGCTCCGCCATCCAGAGATCCTGAGCGAGAATTTTCTCTTTTGCAAATGGTGATCAAAGGACTCACTTCGTAGCACGAGCTTATCCACAACGACCAGGATCGCCAGACAAAATGCGGTGTATATCGCCCAGTACAATGTCAGGTTTTTCATGGCCCACGAAAAATCGATGCCATGCAGGTATCCAAGCAGAAGAGGCGAATCTCCCAGTGGTGTCAGCAGCCCACCTATATTTGAGACTAGAAAGATGTAAAACACGAGCAGATGAGTTTTGTTTTGCCTGCCGCTGTTCATTTTCAGAAATGGATAAAGAAAGAGAACGGACGCTCCGGTTGTGCCAATGAATGACGAGCAGAAGCTGCTGCATCCTAGAAAAATCACGTTTGCCCACGTTGTCGATGGTGACCGGAGGTCTATGTGTATCCCATGGCTGAGAGTGAATAAAGTGAATACCATTATGATAAATGGGACGTAGTCATCTATTAGGGCGTGCGTCACTACCTCATTTGCGTTCGGCAGCATCGAATAGACAGTCACGATTGAAGCAGCAGAAATGATGCCAAATACCAAATTCTCATTTCTAGACCAAAACCTCGGTGCTATCAACGGCATAAACGAGAGAGATAGTAAGACAAGCACCAGAGGTGCAGATAATACGATCATGTTCAGTACGTTCACGGAGTTATCACATCATCAACATATTGTACAGCCATTGTACCATAAACCTGTGAGAAGATCCCACGCAACCTCGTACTTGACGAAGTTACTATCAGTTCCATCCGTATTATTTACCAACTTCGGTATAGAGGGCATACCATCGGTTTCATATGAGGTGGCAAAATGCATGAATAAGTCAACAAAGAATCTCTTGCTAACGCACCCGCGCCAACGTTCTTTTTTATGTGTAAGCCCCGCTATATAGGCAAATTTCTGTACTCAAAATCCGCCAAAGTTGGTAGTATCATCCGCAGTGGTCTGGGCTCATTTTTGGTTGGATGGATTATGCCGGTGAAGATTTCTGGAAAAGGGGTAGATTTAGGAAGCAGTCTTAAGGAGTACGCTCGAAAAGAACTAGGTAACATCACTGATAAGTACATAGGAGAAAACGTCGATTCCAATCTCACTGTTTCGAGTGATCACAAGCTGTTTGACGTTGAAGTATATGTGCGTTTGCATATGGGATTCATCATGAGGGCGAACGGCTCTTCTGACGATCCTTATAGAGCCGTAGGTATGGCTCTTGAGCGGCTTGAGGAGCGTATTAAGAGGCATAAAAACAGGATTAAAAACAAATACAGGAGGGCGAATTGGTCAGATAGTGGTTTTGACGCAACGAAGTACATTATAAAGAGGCAGTCCGCGACATCTGGCGAGGCTGACGAGGAGCACCTCATAATAGCTGACCAAAAGGGGTATGTCCTGCTTCTCAGTGTAAGCGAGGCAGTAATGAAACTGGATCTGACAGATGCTCCCGTTGTAATGTTTAAGAACATAGATTCCGAAAAGATCAACGTCGTTTACAAGCGGCCAGACGGACATATAGGTTGGATCGACTATAAGGAGCAATGAGCCTTCGAGTACTCAAATTTGGCGGTTCATCAGTCGCCAATGCTGGCCGCATACGGAACGTTGCCCAAATCATTGCGGAGCAGGTTCGTAGCGGGCACGATGTTGTCGTGGTGACGTCGGCTATGTTTGGGGTGACAAATAAGCTCATAGAACTAACCAAAGAGTTCGACGATTCAGTGTTTAACCGGGAATATGACGCTGTAATAAGCACAGGTGAACAGGTAGCAGCTGGACTTTTGGCGCTGTGTTTAAATTCAATAGGGACAAAGGCAAAGTCGCTTAATGCATGGCAATTGCCGATAATCACTACTGGTGAATTCTCAAATGCCTCAATCAGCGAAGTGGACAAATCTAGGATATTTGAGGAATTAGGCAGCGGCTGTGTGCCGGTTATCACCGGCTTCCAGGGAATATCTGGAAATGGAGATATTTACACAATTGGAAGGGGCGGATCAGATGCAACAGCATGCGCCGTAGCCAGCGCCATCAACGCCGACAAGTGCATGATATACACTGACGTGGATGGCGTTTACACAGCGGACCCGCGTGTGATAATGCTGTCTAAAAGGCTGAGCCATATATCATATGACGAGATGATCGCACTAGCCTCTAACGGAGCACAGGTGTTGCAATCGAAGTCTGTAGTAATTGCCAAGCAGTATAACGTGGCCTTGAGTGTACTCTCCAGCTTTATAGACAAGAGCGGAGAGACTGTTATCACGAAAAAAACGTCGTACCTTTCCAGTAATTATGTGGTAGCTGGAATAGCTCACAACTTGAATGCTGCGACCATCACTTTGACGGATCAACAGTATGACCTGCAGGATCTTTTGGAAAAAACAAAGTATATGAGCCTGATTCCAACATGTGAGGACTGCAGCTCATTTGTGAGCTACAGGACACACTTGAACGATATTAAAGCTAGCCTAGAGCCAGCATATTCTCTTGCGATCGACACTGATGTTGGGATTGTTACGATAGCCGGCAAAGGCATTGAGGTTTGGCCGATGCTTGACGAGATCATATCTGCGTGTTTGCGTTCCAGCGATGTGAGTGTAAAAAAAATCTACTCCGGAATTGCCTCCAAATCTGTGATCGTACCGTTTCAGCAAACAGTCCCAGCACTAGCCGCACTACACAGGATGTTCTTCGAGTAGATTTGATAGCAGTGCCTGGCCTCTCAAAGGAACATAACTCGGCCTTTCTCCAAATTTCGAATTTACATAGCCTCCGCCTGGATCTACGCACGAAAAACTTTCATAAACTCGACGTACCTCCGGGCGGACGTACATTTACGACATTCTAAATTGGCCACAGAGGTCGAACTTCAGTGGTTAATTTCCTGCTTTTATACTACCTCCATCGCTAATTGTTACAGGCCCACTGATTATGACACATGGGTTTCCATTTTCATCTTTTAATACCGCTTGACTCTTATCGTGCAAATCCAGGTTATTATGAATTCCACCACTTCTGCCAAGATCGTCCAGAATTTCCTGTCCAATTACTGCCTCTCCATCTATGTTCAAATTGTCGCTGGTTATTGATCCTTCCTCTCCTTGTGTTATGACTCGCTACTTCCAGGTCCGTCGCCTGTCTCACTACAACTATCTTTTAAAAGATCACTCGCTGAAGCGGAAACTCCTGTTACAGACATCAAAACTAAAGCCACAACACTTCTCATTGCTCTTCTCCGAAGAAAAATAAAACTACCATCAAAATCCAGCTTGTCATCGTCACAATATCCAGTCAATAAAAAAATACCACCATGCCAAACATTGCCTGGTGGTATTTATTCTACGGATTAGAAAAAATGGCGGTAACGATCATACTTCCGCTTCTGCTCCTATAGTCAAATAACTGTAATTCTGCGCTCCATCTGCAAGTTTGACACTTCCTGTCAGCTTATTTCATCGTCCGAGATATTGATAAGTCGGTGAATTGCCGCTTGACAAAAAACTGATATACTCCTCTCCCGCTGGAGCGTGGTCGAGGCCGACTGGACAAGCCCGGTAACTCAGCGGTTTAGCACGACCTCGAGCCCCGCTGACCAAGAACGTTTACACCGGCTCTGGACCGGCAACTGCTGCGGTTTCCAAAAGTACGGAAACCGCAACCAGAGCTAGATATGAGGAGCTATTCGCCTCAAGGGCTTACATTTATTCATTTGTTTCCGAGATGATCTGGCTACCAGACTGAAATGTCGCCATTCCACCTTGCTCCACTATAAATGCTGCATTCTTTCTGAGTTGCACAGTCCCGCTTACATCAACAGGAGCGAGAATTTCAACTTTACAACCCTCCCCAACGGTTAGTATAGATCCTTCACAAAACTCAGACGATTCTGTTATGCTCAAGACATTTTCTCCAGCGAGTGCAGCACCAATCTGACACCCAACCAACGAACATCCAACCTTCATTAAATTTTTCACAATTCACCAAAATAAAGTCGTATCCATCTACTAATGCTATCCAATCCACTTGTCGCGCGCAATAAAAATTCAGCACGCCAGAAAAATTCCTGCCGTGCTGAATTTGCTTATACAGCAGTGCTGTTGAGCTAATTAACCATATTTTAACTGCCCTTTCAGCGTCATCTTGCCCATTTTATATGAACCGAGCACATTAAGCATGTTCCCTGTACCGAGCATCACATCAACGTGCGGTAAAACACTACCAGGAAATAATGTATTTACGATACTACCTGCCCCACTCTGGGCATCTGGAAACTCCAGTGTAATATTTGGGCTCAAAACGTTCAATCTCTTAAATAATGTGTTGTTTCCTTTACAGATTATCCTATCCACCAACTCACTTATTGTAACTTTTCCATTATAACTGCTTTGATCCGCGGTCACTGCTAGAGTTGTAACTCCACAAACCGGAACGAGTGTGACATCTCCTCCTGATAGGGTGTAGCTTATTCCTTCTTGGCCAAATGTTATTGTTGTACACGATGCCGGAGCAACTATTGCCGAAACAAACGCCGTTGCGATTATTAATCTTTTCATATTTATATCCCTTTCCAAAGCAAGCCCTCCTCCCGTCGCGCTGCTAATGGTCTGGTATTTGCTGATTCGCTACAAGCTTTGTCTCGTTATCTTTTATTGTATTTCGGGTCCAGACTCCCTCCTAGGTTGAATTCTTTTTGACTGTACTGTACCCATTTTTTAAACCACGAACTGCAGATTTAGCGGTTTAAGCCGGGCATAGGAATCGATGGCTTCACGGATACCTGGAGAAGCACGTACACCCTGAAAAATACAGGATCCGTGGTCGGCTAACGCCGACCGAGATCACCGAAAATAGTTTTAAGGTTACTTACAAACTTATCTGGACACTAACCTGTTTTGCCTTCCGCTGTGTCATCTTTTGCGTCACCACTCTTTTTTAGCACCGGCTTCCCTTCAGGTCCAGCTTCGAGTGTTGCTGGCCCAACATATGTTGGGCCACCTATCACAGAGACAGTGGAGCCCGGTTCTATCTTAACTGCGTCGCCAATAACTTTGGTGTCCTTGCCTAAGATTATCTGCCCACCACCACGCACCACAAACGTTGGCCCTTGCATGGTGATTTTCGCACTACCATTGACAAAACCAGATTCTATTTCCTCTGTATCACTGCACCAAGCGTCACACACCAGCACAGTCAACAGAACCCACGTACAAGACTTTTGCATAAACATCGTCCCCAAAAAGATATAACTACCAAACCCAGTGTATCATAGGAGTCAGCTGAATCAACGTAAACATCACATCAGTTTCTGCGCGGATATGCCGGTGATTGTTTAATCCATAGGGTTCACTTTTGTTGCGGCGTTCAAGATCACATTTCCACAGTTGACTCCA
>JAIRMJ010000019.1 GCA_031258785.1 Holosporales bacterium
CTGTTCGCCAATTAAAGTGGTACGTGAGCTGGGTTCAGAACGTCGTGAGACAGTTTGGTCCCTATCTGCCGTGGGTGTAGGATGATTGAGAGAGGCTGTTCCTAGTACGAGAGGACCGGGATGGACATACCTCTGGTGGACCTGTTGTCGTGCCAACGGCACAGCAGGGTAGCTACAGTATGGAAGAGATAAACGCTGAAAGCATCTAAGCGTGAAACTCGTCTCGAGACTAGTCATCCCAATTAGAGTCGTGGAAGACTACCACGTTGATAGGCCAGGTGTGGAAGCACAGCAATGTGTGGAGCTTACTGGTACTAATAACTCGAACGGCTTGTTTTTAAAAAAGTCAGAATTTAGACGAGTGCTACGATGATGGTGGAGAGTGGCGGCCCGCAGTTTACGACTGCGGCCGGTGCTTCACGACGGGCTCGGTTTCACCGAGCGCCGCCTCCTCCTCATACAACACTTTTTCTTTTTAGGGCGTAATTGGCAAAACCTGGTGTGATATGAGCAATGAATTGGCTAGGTAGTTATGGCGGGTGTGACACACGCGATACCATCCCGAACTCGATAGTGAAACCACCCAGCGCCGATGATACTTCTGCTTAAGTACGAGGGAAAGTAGGACGCTGCCTGGCTTATTGATTGCTCTTGCGAGTTGGAGCTGTTTTCGGTTTACGATGAACTGTAAAATTTCCTGTAAAAAGGCAGATGTGCTGGACCTCCGGCGGGGTATGTCTTGTTGATAATTCCGACTTGTATCCTGGAAGTTATTATTTTTTGTTTGTCCTTGCTTAGTTCATGGTCTTCAAAAATACTTTTGCGACGCTATTAGTGCTGACTGACTCGTGCTGCGTAGTAGGACAACCTTTTGAGGTCAATCTGTCAATTTTGGTCGGGAAGAGAGGATTCGAACCTCCGACCCACTGCTCCCAAAGCAGTTGCGCTAACCAGGCTGCGCTACTTCCCGCATCTCTTATTGTTTGCTATTTTTTGCTGCCTAGCAAGCAAATTCAACGCTTTCAGGACTGATAGTTGCCCTATAGTTCGTGATTTGGTTTTGCCTTACCCTCTCGAACAGGATTGCCTTACGGAGATCATTATTTATGAAATGAGATGGATTTTTTGACTCTATCCTTCCAACGATGTCGAAACCCAGAACTGCAAGATCACCTACCAAATCGAGGCATTTGTGTAGCACAAGTTCTTTTGGATTGCGCAATCCACCTCGATTTTGGACCATATTGTCATGCAGCAGTGCTATCGTGTTCTTTTCAGAAGCACCGAGGGCCATTCCCTTCGATTTGATTGCCTCGAAATCCTCGAGCCAACCGAATGTACGTGCTCTCGCAATGTCATATAAATTTGAATCGAAACTGAACGTGTGGCTGGAAAGCTCTGGAGGAAGAGCCCTATCGCCCCGCCACTCGAGAGTCACGGTTATTTCGCATGTATCGGATGGCGTCACTCTTGCGTATCCACCAGCGGTGGATACTATGCTTATCTCATTCTCAATGTACATGGCTGCAACGTGTCCATTTTGGTGTTTTATTCCGACCCTTTGGAATTCTTCAACAAACACAGCAGCTGATCCATCCATGATTGGGACTTCACGAGCTGTTACATTTACCTCTGCATTCGTGATCCCACATATCCTGAATGCAGCGAGCAGGTGCTCAGTTACGGCAACGGATGTCCCGTCTTTTCCTACCACTGTGCACAGCTCAACGCCATGCACGTTGTCTTGGCAAGCCAAGATGCGCGGTCCCATGCCATTTATGGTAAACACTATTCCTGTATTTACTCTACCAGGTTTAACTACCATCTCCGTTGCGACACCGGAGTGTACACCAGTTCCATTGAATCTTGCTATTCCAGCCACGGTAGCCTGTCTTCTCGCTTGTCCCACCCTTATCGCCTTATGCCTTAACTTCTCGTCACCTCAATCTATATTGTACGCATTTCACTTCAACTAATATTTGATTTTTATGTTTCAATTTGTGTCAAAATTTTCTTACCATACCAGTGTGAGTATCATGGGGCAAATACCATGATTTCTTACTATGACGATGTACTGAGCCCGCACGTTCCACGTATTGGATCTTGTAGTGATAAAGAAATTAGTAATAGTGCGATAGGACTTACCATGACAGTCGCGGCTACATGAATTATTTCTTCGATGCATCTAACAAGTGAGACATGAGTACTATGCTATGTTTCACCGACGATCTGACAGATCTGTCATCTACGTCTTCAGCATTATCTAAAATTGTAAGTGTTCGCTTCCTTTCCTATGCAAGATTTATCCCCGTCAAAAGCCACATCCAAACGCCAAGACAACCTATTTCAACGTCGTTTTTACATCTTCCTGCAATATTCCTTGCTGAACGGACCAACACTGTTATCTTCTCCCAATTTCACAAAACTCTGCATCATCTGCTAGATCCTCGAATAAAGCTTTGTCGGTTCCAGAAAGCCAAATATTGATTTTGTTTGGCTCTTTTCTCACGAGCATCTTGAGGTAATCGAATAGGAGGCTTCTGTGCGTGCCATCCAGGTGCGCAATGACGTCGTCTAGGAGCAATATCAGGTTCCTATTATCGGATTTGAGTCCATTGATCACATATGCTAAGAAAATGCCACTTAAGAGCATCTTTTGCTCACCTGCAGAGCAAAGTGCCGCTGCTGTTTTCTTTTGCACATGAGTTACCTGCCAGTCGCTTCTGTTCGGTCCAAAAGTCGTCATGCATGTTATCGCGTCCCTCTGCCTTCTGTTCTTGAGCTCACTCCTATAATTTTCCAACGTAGTATCAATTGTCTGGTTAGCAGCGTAATCCAAAGGTATTTTGGTCATTTCGTTCGTAAATTCTGGAAACGCACCATTCTTTAGTTGGCACTCCTCAAGCCTCTTTCCCAGCTTTACCCTCTCGTTCGCCACTCTTAGACCAAAATCAGCCATTTTGTTCTCGATAGCACTAAGCCACGTCGAGATATCTTCATTTATCTCGCGGTCGCGATACTTTCTTAGGACATCCAGTCTTTCTCTTGCTAGCTTTTCATAATTCCTGAGATACTCTGAGTGGCTCCTATTCCAGGCGGCACATAGCATATCTATAAAATCGCGCCTATTTGCCGGAGACTGTACGAACAACCTATCAGTTTCATACGTTAACCATAGGATATAATTTTCCTTTGCAAATTCCGCCAAATTTTTGATCGTTTTACCATTAACCTGGTGGACTCTCCGGCAGACCTTCTCTTTTTTCACATAGCTAGTTGAAAATTCTGAGCCGTCGACCGTAATTGTCGCATTCCAGCTCTGTTCACCAGTAGTGCCAACTGTTATCATATCATCGTATCTCGCTCTTCTGAGTCCGTTACTCTCTGACATCAGTGAGATAGCTTCAAGGATATTGGTCTTTCCAGCTCCGTTGCTTCCGTATAAAACGACAATCTTTTTCTGAGAGCCAAGATCCATCTTGAGATTGGCGTAATTACGAAAATTAGCGAGTTGTAATCTTCTTATCATTTGCCTGATTACAGTACTTGCTTGCCCTTCTGGCACAGACAAAAATCGAGCATATGTATGCTACAATGAGCAGGCAAAACGCTTTCCATGTATATGCAAATAGCACGCCAATCGCGACGATCGTACCCAGAAGAAACGCCTTGAATTGCTCTCTCTTAATATGAAGCTGCTTGATTGATGGTGTCGGTATTTTGGAGATGCAAAGAAGTCCAGATATAACCATATCGGTCGCACAGAAATACTGGTTCTTCAGGAACTCATATCCAAATGCATTGTGAAGTACTATTGGAAACATTGCTAAAATCGCACCTGCAGGAGCTGGCACCCCAGTGAAAAACCTTCCCGAAAGTGGTGTCTTGACATTCTCTATATCGTGTGTGTTGAATCTGGCCAACCGTAGGCACATGCAAACAACAAATAGCACAGACACAAGCCAGCCCAGCTGATTCAAAGAGGATAGGCTGTAAAGGTACATCACCAGCGCTGGACACAAGCCAAAAACTGCAAAATCTGAAAGCGAATCCAACTCTGCTCCGAACCGGCTGCATGCATTAAATATCCTGGCTAATCGACCGTCCGTGGCATCCAAAAAAGCAGCTCCTACAACCGATATCACTGCAAATTCCCATTGTCCAACTAGGGCGAATCGTACCTGTGTAAATCCAACAAACAAAGCCGATAACGTAGCTATTGTCGGAATAATTTTCACAAACGTCAGGTTCCCAAATATCCTTTGCTTGTTCTTTCTCATTTGTATGACTCCAAGAGATCACATGACGTGAATTCTATCATTTTTTGATATAAGGTGCTACAAGCTCCGGCTTATTAAGTTGCTTGTTAGTATCGATCACTGGGGCGTATCAAGCCCGTGCTCAACGCAAGTCCAGCGTTCTGCTATTCCAAAAAGCTTACAACACAGTGACTTGTCCAGGATTCGTTATACTGATGATACCGCACCAAGAGCACATGCATCTGTCACCGCCACAAACAACAGGGCCTGCAGTACTTAGCATATTTGGCTTTGTCGGAGCCCAAGGAGCTGTCACAGCTGGTACACACGGCATCGGGGTGAAGACCCCTGCAGCTGCGGCTGTTGCAGCAGCGACAGACGGATTTGATGGCGCGTTGCACATACCAAATGGTGCTATGTTAACCATTGGTATACAGTCTGTCACAGTCGCAATTGGAAGGCCACATGCCATCATTAGCCCTTTTGGGACGACGGTCAGAGGCGTTGGGATTGTGCCAAACGAGCACATGCAGATTGCCCCGCTTACTGCCAGTGGCACTATGTAACTCTAGAATTTGTAGCTACCACCGACCTTCAAAACGTACGGTGATCTTGTCTCTTGCTGGTTGTCAGACAGTTTTATTGTCCGCCTGCCTAGTATTCTGTCCACCTCTCCTCTAACGACCAGAGCTCCCATTTCTTTTTCTATTCCAAGTCCAACGTACATCGCTGATTTAGCTGCCGCTTTCTTGTTTTGTGTAATCCCAGTTCTATAGCGAGTCCAGAGGACCCCGAAGCTGACGTACCCATCCGTTGTATTTTGTTGCTTATATCTTAGTCGTGGAGCCAGCCCAAAACCTCCCCTCTTTCGCACGGAGATGGAATGCTTCCTGAATTTTTCCTGCTTTGCGCCTATGTTCAGGTCCAACTCGCCATCAACCCCGACGATCAACCCCAAGCTACCGCTCTTCCCGTGTTCAAATAGAGAAAGCATGACCCCGGCCTGCCCATATATCTTTGTTCCTTTTGTCTGCTTTTCGTTTGCCACATCCGTTACATCAGAGGAGTTTGCCTCGATGTTATTTACTCCAGTGACCAGGCTGACGCCGCCTCTATCTGAATCATCCGTGGTTGGAGTTGGCTGATCCGTAGTTTGTTCTACTTGCTCTTGCGTACCAGCTCTCAGAGATTTATGCTCAACGGCCTCTTTTTTAGCCTTGTTTTGAGATACTGTCGCCATACTGCCCGTCGTTCCCACGCAAAAGCTCAGGCATAACAGAAGCATTGCACGTATGTCGTTCATATCGTTCTTCCCCACAAATATCTCTCGATGCCTATATTATAGCACACAATGGTCTAGTCAACTGAAACAATTCGACAACATCTCAGATACGCAAAGTGCATGTTGCTCCGCTACAACTGGGGCATCAGGCCATCTAATGTATTTCCAATGGATAGGACTGAGTGATAGCCCATTTCGAATGACAGATTTGTTTTGACCTTTGTCCCGTGCTAGAACCGTCTTTTGTATGAGATGTACAAGGATAAATGTAGACTCTCGAATTTGGTTCAGTCCATCAGTTCCGTTAATACAGCGTCCAGTCAGCTGTTAAGATGAGTGCAGATCATAACCATCAGCACTAACTTTTTTGTTGCGGATCTATCCAAATTCCTGCAAGATTCAGTTCAACTTTATCGAGGCACCCTGGAGGGCGACGCCCGCAGTGCCTGTTAGCTGAAGGGCTCCTCCGGATTTTACAGAGGTTGCTGCCGTACCCATTATGTCGCACATAGCCTGTGCGGTGGCTTTTATCATCAGACCAGACAGCTCGCAGTTCATCTTCGCCGTAAATTTTGCATTTAGGCCTGACATCTCCAGGTTCATCTTGGCGTCGGTCTTGCTATTCATGCATGATATGTTGCAATCTTTCACTGCCTTTTGCTCAATTGAGTCTTGCGAGGTTATTGTTGTTGCCTTCATGGATTTGATGTTGACAGCTCCATCGGACGATATAGTGATATCCTTGGAGGCCTTTATTGAAACGGATCCAGTGACATCCACATTCAGGTCTCCATTAGATAATTTCACGGTCTGGTTCCCATCCTTCAATGTGATGGACTGATTTCCCTTATCCAGAATTATCGTGTAGTCCCCATCGTTCAGGGTCACAGTGTTATTGCCTTTCTTGATAAGTAGCGAGTGTTTTGTTGGATCTTTCTTACTTTCAAGAATGATAGACTTGGAACCATCTGTTATAATCTCAGAGACACAGTTTTCAGTAACAAGGTTAAGATCCTTTTGCGCGTGTACGAAAACCTCCTCTTCATCTGTCTTGTCATTGAATCTTAGCTCGTTGAATCCTTTGCCACCTTTGGATGAGTTCGTATAGAACGAAGATACAGTGTTTTTCTCTTTTGCATAATTGGATGGTGGCTTATTGACCCCGTTGTATATGCAGCCCGTAACAATGGGTTGGTCCGGGTCTCCATCCACAAACTCGACAAGCACTTCCATGCCGACCCTTGGAATTATCAACGTCCCAAACTTGTTACCGGCCCAAGATTGGGCTATTCTAATCCAGCAAGAACTTTTCTCATCTTGCTTTGTCCTGGAATCCCAATGGAACTTTACCTTAATCTTGGCATCTTCATCGCAAAATATCTCCTCTCCTGAGGTACCAGTAACAACTGCCGTCTGGCACCCAAAGATTCTATGCTTGAAATGCGTATGCTGAGGCTTAAACACCACACCTTTTGGAATAGCAACAAATGAATTCTGATACACTGGAACGCCTGCTTCGCCACCGCTAGCAAGCTGTGTGATGGTATGCTTTACATGTGTGACAAAGAACTCTCCATTGTGTGCATCTGTGTGAGAGCCAGATATCTGAAATATGGCCCCTGGACGCACGGACGGGCAGTGCCCATTGCCAGTCAGTTTCTTAATCGTGCTATTGTTGCTTTCGAGGATGGTTCTTGAATATCTATCTCCAGCCGCCTTTTCTGCGAACTGGTTGTTAAAGAACTCTTTTTCTCCGATCCTTGTATTGCTAGCTGAAGAGGATGCAGATGATGCCCCTGATACGACCTCCGCCTTTGCATCGTTATACGCAAACGAGTCGACTTTCTTAGTTCCAATTGAGCTTGAGAGAGTGATGTTAAACACGGAATCGAGGAAAGTGACATCAGCTGGGAGCGCCTTCTTTATCTCTAATGCTGTCGCAATCTTATGCGCAGATGCGTTGTTATCCGAAATGTGTAGCCAATCTTCTCCATCTTTGTGCTCAAAATAATAAAAAATTCCCTCTTCCTCCATCAATCTGGATATAAAATGAAAATCGTTTTCGCCATACTGCACACAAAAGGCACGTTTATCAGAACCAGCACTTTGTAGATTTACATTTAAATTGGAGACCCCATTCTCTTTCAGCACACTCTGAATTATGTCCTTTGCGGATTGTTCCTGAAATGCCCTGTATTTCCTGAAATATGCCGTCCTAGCCAAAGTTGGGACTATCCTGATATACAGGATGCTGTCTGTCTTCTTACCAGCTACGTCGGTGACGTTCTCGAATGACGCTAATTCCACGAATCCAGAAAAATAATGTGTCTGGTCCCACTTCATCGAAATGCTTGCAGGACTGTTCACGACGCTGTCTATGTTAATCTGCCTCGTCGTCTGTAGGAATACATCTATGCTGAAAAGTTCGGAGAGTGCCTCGGTCACCTCAGCTTTGATGATGACCGCCTCAGGAATCGCAGAGCAACTGATCTTGATATCAAGATTCTCCTGAATCGTTGGAAGACCATACATCTGCTCTAATCCGTACCAGCTATAGCGAAAACTCTACACATCAGGATGCTATAGAAAAAATCAGGGCGAGGCAACGGGAATTGCGCAGTAGACCCTATGAGCGAATTGTAACTTAACCTCGGTTTTATATAAGAAAACTAGCGGAATTAATGGGAAAAATATAAAATACATAGATATTTACCTTAAAAGTGCAGAATATAATCTATATGCGTTATATTGTCTCGACAATCTCAAGTAATTCATATCCTACAAATGATATCCCGTAACCCTATATCCTCCTTGTACTCCTCGTATTTCATGAACTTTGCACACTTATCGGATTCCATCTTCCCCCTTATCTTCAGGATCAGTTGTTCGATATCATCATCAAACCTTGATTTCTCTGGCATTTTGATGTTAAATAGCAGGCGAAAGAAAGCGCTACGCCTAATCGTGAACAATGCTACAGAGTATAAGGATAAGAGGTGGGGTGGGGCTCAATGGAGCTGTTGACATCAGTGGAGCGAAAAATCTAGCGTTACCGGCTCTTGTTACAACTTTGCTAACCAGTGAAAGTGTTACCTTGACGAACGTACCGGATCTAGCGGATGTTCGATCGCTGCTGGGGTTACTTTCGCATCTTGGAACCGATATTAAAATCAGCGACGACAAGCATACGGTGACTCTGCAGACCAAAAACCTCAGGGACGTCGTAGCTCCATATGATTTTGTGAGAAAAATGAGGGCTTCCATTCTCGTTTTAGGACCGCTCGTCGCAAGGCACAGGATGGCGTCTGTCTCCTTTCCAGGAGGGTGTGCCATAGGAACAAGAGGCATAGACCTCCATATCAAAGCTCTACGGTTACTGGGAGCTGATGTAAAGATCGAAAATGGATACATTAACGCTGAGGCTCCAGGTAGGCTTACGGGTGCTGAGATTAACTTCTCAATCCCGACAGTCACTGGTACAGAGAATTCCATAATGGCAGCAGTCCTAGCAAATGGGACGACCACCATAATCAATGCTGCAATGGAACCGGAAATACCGGCGCTAGTGGAGTTATTGAACGGGATGGGAGCAAGGATCACTGGACATGGCACTTCGGTCATATCCATAGATGGTGTGGAATCCCTGCATGGTACATCTTATGAGGTGATACCAGATAGAATCGAGGCAGGAACGTATGCTGTGGCAGCTGCCGCTACATGCGGGAAGCTGATCTTGAAGAACTGCAATCATGGGCACCTTCTGTCGTTCTTCGAGACATTGCATGCAGCCGGGGTGGCATGTGATGCAACGGATGACGGAGTGCTTGCCTATAGACGTAGCAATGAGCTTTGCGCAGTTGATATCCAGACGGCTCCATATCCTGGATTCCCAACCGACCTGCAAGCGCAGTATATGGCTCTAATGTCGCTCAGCACTGGTACTGCATCGATAACGGAGAACATCTTTGAAAATCGATTCATGCATGTCCCGGAATTATGCAGAATGGGAGCAAATATCGCAATACATGGTAAAACAGCGATCGTAACTGGCGTGAAGAAGCTCAATGGGGCACAGGTGATGGCAACAGATATTCGCGCCTCTGTATCACTCGTTATAGCTGGGCTTGCAGCTGAAGGGGAAACCGTCGTCAATAGGCTGTATCATATCGATAGAGGGTATGAAAACATCGATGAAAAAATGCGTAACTGCGGTGCAGATGTGGAGAGGATCTCGGTCTGAGTGTTGTAGAAGAAAGATGTCATTTTTCGGGAAATTAAAACAAGCCATATCAAAGATTGCGGATATTGACCAAAAGTCCGCAAGTGGACAAGGCATTGATCTCGAGGAGATCCTAATTGAGGCGGATTTTGGCGTTCACCTAGCCGCGCAAATTGCATCTGAGCTGAAGAAAGAAAGAGATATGATGATGCCGGCCCTTGTGGAGAAAATTAGAGCCATTCTCTCGCCTCTGATAAGGGAATTCTCCGTAGACAAAAATTGCGGAAGGCCGTTTGTAATAGTCGTAGCTGGAGTTAACGGTAGCGGCAAAACAACGACAGTTGCCAAGATAGCAAATTTTTTGAAGAATCGTGGATTTAGCGTGGACATCGCTGCATGTGATACGTTCCGTGTGGCTGCGACTGAGCAACTATCTGTGTGGGCTGAGCGGCTGGGTTGCAGTATATTCAAGGCAGATGCCAAAAAAGATCCCGCCAGCGTTGCATATGGAGCTCTTCAGGAGACCAGGAGCGATGTCCTTATAGTTGATACAGCTGGGAGACTACACAACAATCCCAATCTGATGGACGAGTTGCGGAAGATATACAGGTGCCTGGGAAAGATAGATGAGACTGCTCCGCACATGAATATCCTTGTTATAGATGCAACGACCGGACAGAATGCCATTGAACAAACTGGTGAATTTTCGAAGATCTGTCCACTATCTGGGATAATAATGAGCAAAATGGATGGAAACGCTAAGGGCGGCGTGATTGTGAGAATTGCCAGCGAATACAGGATTCCCATACTTGGGATTGGGACCGGTGAGACTGAACGGGATTTCGAGGTGTTTTCTATTGAGAAGTTCCTCAGGGATTTGACAGAGGAGAAAGTCTGATGTGCGAGTGTTGTACGCCACGAACTTCGGGACGCATCTGGCTTTTTGTGATAGCGGTTGTGTGCGGCATTATATGCGGATGTTCTGGAGTGGCGTTCCTAGAGGCAACCGGCAAATACTGTTCAGAGATTTTTGTTAAAATCTTCAGATGCATCAGCATGCCTATCATATCTTTATCAGTTATCGTGGCACTTTCAAGCTACGGATCTGATAGGTCCATGATGAAGATTTGGAAGAAGACACTGTCATACACTGTGACGACTACCATTGCTGCGGCTGCGCTCAGTGCAATACTCTATGTCGCTATCGCACCACAAAACGTGGTTATGGACTTTGAAGCGACCGCAGCCACCAAGCTACAGTCAGGAGAGTACTCAAAATACCTGATTAATATCGTGCCGGACAGCATCATAGGTGCATTTGCCAATCACCAGGTTCTCAGCGTTTTGCTTATCAGCATCATCTTCGGTCTCTCAATTCGCTTCATAAGGGAACCAGATACCAAAAATACGGTGATTTCATTCTTTAAGGGCATCCACAGTGTGTTTTTTACAATAACCAAGTTTATAGTGAAAATATTGCCAATAGGGATGTTCGGATTTATCACCGTAAGTGTTACGCAGCTACGAGCCGGTACTGGACTCAAAGGCATGGGGAGTTACTTTCTCGTCATCATAGCTGCAAACATCTTACAAGGAATAGGAATCCTTCCAGCAATGCTGCTGTATAAGAAAATCGGCCCTGTAAAACTCTTCCGAGCGATGGCGCCGGCTCTTTCAGTGGCTTTCTTCTCGAAATCATCATCAGCAGCTCTGCCAGTGACTATGGAGACAGCTGAAACAAAGCTTGGAGTCAACCCCAAAATCAGCAGATTTGTACTACCGCTGTGCACAACCATAAATATGAACGGTTGTGCAGCTTTTATCTTTACAACGGTAATTTATGTGATGCAAAACTACGGAGTAGAGATCACGCCCATCACAATGCTGACATGGATCCTGATCGCAACAATCACTGCTATAGGAAACGCCAGCGTGCCGATGGGGTGTTTCTTCTTGAGCGCCAGCTTGCTCTCGTCTATGGATATACCAATGCCGCTGCTTGGGGTCATCTTGCCTGTCTACAGCGTAATTGATATGCTGGAAACCTCTTTGAATGTGTGGTCCGATACGTGCATTGCCACCGTTATAAATGACCAGTTCCCTGGCCAGCCAAACTAAGGACAAACGGTGTATATGGTGATGGCTGGACGGGGCTCCCGATATTGTGGGGGCTGCCTTGCATCCCTGTGAGATTGTCAGATGAGTTTGCCCTTGAGAGAGGATGTTGATTTACTCGGCTTGAATCCGAGCTGACTACAGGCGGAACTGTACATCCAGGAGTTGTGGTTGGGGTTATTTTTATTCCAGCGTTTAGAGTTTGAGGCAGGGAGATCGTTTGGCTTTTATGCTCGTTCCCCTCTTCTCCGTGTTTCTTTTTATTCTCAACCAACTTCAGCGCTTCACCATACCTAATCCATTCCTGGGATTCGCAGACGTGACGCAGCTGAATGGTGGCTGCAGTAGGGTTCACTGGCGGCTGGTTCTTGTAAAATACATCCGCACCACGATACCACGCAAGTACCATTTTGTATTTTGGGTGATTCAAAAAATACTTGCCCAATGCCAGCAGCTGCTCTTTTGAATCATCGATAAATATGATTACCTCTGGATTATATTTATCCTTAACTATATCAAGAAATGCTTGCAACACCTCCCCCTTTGATAATGTTCCAGTGAGTAAAATACCTCCACGGAATTCTGGGTTCGTCAAAGACGTCTGCACTGAGCGCTCCACATTTTCATCTCCTACCACCTGAAGACGCATATTTTCAGTATCAAGCCAATTTGCTCCAGGATTGTATCCACACGCGTTAAGTATGATTTCTCGGTTTTCAGACATTGACTGGATTGGTCCTAGTGCGCCAGTATTGCACTTTGTAAGTACTACGTAGCGGATTCCGTCTTTGTTCATGGAATCTAACAACTGCTGAAAGTCTGGATCCGAGGGTCTGTATCCTGGTATATTATTGAGTATTGCGGCAAGACTTGCGTTTGCGTTGCTTGAGTTGTTAGCAATAAATTTGAACACTTTTTGGTAATTTTGCTTGAAAAACAGGAATTCATCCCTCAATGTTATTGTATCATCATTATCGATTACAAATAACGTTTTTATCCATTCATATAATCGCCGTAGGAGCTTGATAGTTTCAACGTTATACGTCTCTACAATTATATATTTCTTTTCTAAAAGCTCCCGATATTCGAACGGAGCGGTGGCGGTATGGTCGCAAGTATAAATGACTGGATCCACATCTGCTGCCGAAGAAGCTGACGTGAGCGTCAATGGACCATTAATGGTGTTCGGTGGCGGATCTTCTTTCCCGATATTGGCTGACATGTATAGCGGCTGTTCTTTTACAAGGTCACGGATTTCATGCTGTTTATCTGTGGTCGTGGATGTGGCTTTCACGCACATAATGCTCACACACGTCGAGATGGCACCTAAAAACAAGAATCGAATACTCATGGGTTCACCTATCAAAAAAATGCCACTGATATGATCAATTCTGCCGTCTACTGTCGTGTCAATGCAATGAGAAAATTTTCAAATTTTTTAGTTTTTAACAGCATTTTGCCACCATTGCATGCACTGTTGTTTGGCATCTCTGATGTTTACTGTTTGCCCTATCATGGGGGTTATCAAGCGGAGTGACTTGGCGCAACAGATTTTTGAAATCCTATCTAGCGGCTCATTCCACGGATGTGTTGAAAGCGCAAATTTGGAGTTATGTACTGGAATCAGCGTCCTGGTTCCTAGGTCTTCTGCTGCCCTCACTGTTTCCTCTGGGTGCATATGTATGTCCCGCCAATTCACGTTGTATTGCCCATTCTCTAAGATCGCAATGTCAATCCCGCCGTGCTGTTTGCCAATGTCTTTAAAATGTGGCCCGTATCCGCTATCGCCGCCGATGTATATTTTGAAGCCGCTCTTGGTTGTGATCAGAAATGAAGCCCATAGAGCCTTATTCCTGGAGAAACAGCGACCAGAGAAGTGCTGCGCAGTGTGGCACTTCACCTTAAGTTCACCAGGTAAATTCACTTCCTCGTCCCAGTCCATCTCTATCAACTTCGATTGGTCAAATCCCCAACGCTCAAAGTGTGCCCCCACTCCAAGCGGACAGATTACTTTCTTGGTCTTCAATTTCATGACGGATGCATAATCCAAGTGGTCCCAGTGATCGTGCGTGATGATTAGGTAATCTACCTCCGGTATTTCAGATGGGGCATATACGTTCGTCCCATTAAAGGCTGTTGGGAAGAACGGAATCGGAGATGAGATAGAACTCAACACCGGATCAACAATAATCCTCTTTCCCTCGAGCTGAATAAAATACGAGGAATGTCCAAACCAAACAAGAACGTCATCAGTCTTCTTCAAGGACATCAAGTTTGTCTTCATAGATGGTATTTGTCCAATGTCTTGTTGCACGATGAGCTTGCTAAGAACGCTGAATATGGCTTTGTATGCGCCCAATTTGTGCACTGGAGCTCTGGCTGTTACCACATACATGTTACGGAATTGCCCATCCATGTAATTTTTGGATGATTGGATCCTCTCCAACCTGGCTCCACCCGGCAAACTGCCAAATTTTGGGGATTCGACGACGTACACAACAGACAAAACCGTCATAACGGCGGCTATCGCAAAAAAATAACCAAAGAATCCCATGTACGTCGTTCCTCATATATCAATTGCATCATGTTCCTCCAAAGATGCTAGCACTTGACACCTGAAATGTGAATGGGCACCGTTCGCATATACGGGTAGTCTACGCAAAAAACACGAGCGTGTTTTAACTGCAGGATTGCCATGATAAAATCCAGACAATGGAATATTAGGTTCTTGACTAGTTACACTCCTTCAGGTGCAATATATAAGGTCCATCTGATATCCAAACTCTCTATAGTGATCAGATTCGTTAAGAATCAGCCCATCGTATGTACCCCAGCCATCTGTACGGATGATTGATTCTCCCAGGATTTTTCCCATTGGCTATATGTATATAGGAGCCGTCCTAGATAATGAAAATATTCTGGGATAAGAAGATGCGAAAGAGCAAGCTAAGCAAGAAATTAATCTTTCTCACGGGAAAAGCAATCAACCTCTGCACTTGTATAGCCCCAATGGCAAATTTTTCCATCCAGATGTGATTATTTTTCGAAAATTAACTAATTTTTAACCATTACAGATTTAGAGTCAGAGTTGGAATACACATGACGGAACATAAGCATGTCTGGGAAAAAGATCGTATCTGTTGTGCTGGCTGTATCATTGATTGCTGTTGGCGTTGCAATGTTTATTAACAGAAAAACTGAAACTGTCGATCGAGTAGGGGGGAAAGCAGTTGCTGGTGGATCTTTCGATGAGGCAATTGAGGCTATCGAAAAAGTTGCGGACGAGCACGCGAAGATCAGCCCGAAAGATGTACATACTGACATTCTGCGTGTTATTGCATCAGAAACAGAAACTGTTTGCGGTATAACGCCAAAAGCTGCTGCTGAGGAAGTGACAAGGAAACTATCATTGCCGGTTGTGGAAAAGCCAGCTGAATTGAAGACGTTGCCATTCGATTTGATCAAAATAATTGCAAGATCGCCGGCGTCCCTCGGTGGAATTAGTCCGCGTCAAGCAGTGAAAGAAATTATAAGGAGATATCTCTCGCTTAACATAGATGACCCTGATGGTATAAATTCTGTCGTTTTATTAGAAGCTCTGCAGCACAGGACAGAACAAGGGGCCGTCAATAAGTGGGCAGATAATGAGGACGCTGAGGCCCTAGAGAAGTTCGTAAAAGAAGAAGCGGATAGGGACCCGTCTTCTGTTGCCAATTTCGTATACGGCCTCAAGCACCTTGCTGGCGAAAAAGATAAAGCACTAGAGTATATGAATAGGTTTGCAAAAAACGCCAATGATAGCGCGTTCGGTGGAGAGTTAGACGAACAAGATTACAAAAAACTTATTGAAGAAGCCAAGAAGCTAGCGAAGTGAGATGTCATAGAATGAACATCTACGACACATTATGTAAGTTTCGTAATGTGCAGAGTTGGAAACTTTTGATTATGGAGAAGTTGATGAAGATTACGAAAAAAATGGCATTACTGGTTCCATTCTGTGTTACTGCCTGGAGTGTCTCCGCATCAGTGGCAGAAGTGAGCAATGTAGTATCATTTCAATTTCGACAATCAGATGCTGCAGAAGGTATAACCGTCGCCTGGGTTATCGGGAATATTAATCAGGTATTTCCAGCTGGGGCCACATTAATCAAGAAATTGGCCGAGGATTATAACAAGGATCCCGCATTAATCGACCAGATAACTTACGACTGTGGCAACGATCCCATATTAATTGAACAGCTAACTGATCCTATGCAAACGTCTTTTTTGCAACTCTGGGAAACCCAAGCGTTTCTCAATAGCGCGTTCAAGTACGATATTTTAACGATGCTAGTTCTGATAGAAAAGTTGCAGCCGTTCATTTGTGATGAGCATCAAAAAGCGTTCAAACAGTGCACAGGGGAAGATGAATCAGATAATTCCACATACTACGAACTAGACAGAATTAAGGCAATTAACTGGATATTGTATGATGATCTATGCAAACAATTGTCTAGACGTAGTGAAAATCTGTCGGAACACGAGTTATTTACACAGCAGATCAGAAAAGAAATAGTCCCGCCGTTTTCAGTAGGGCAGGGCACTGACGTATATATGGGTCATATGTACTTTGATCTGGCACGTGCATATTGTGAAAAAATAGTGGAACTAAAGAAGCTGGTGGATATCTCGGATGCCATTCCAGATACAGAGGCATTAGATAAAAATATCATCAGTTATGTGGAATCATACAAGAAATTAAGGATTGGAATAGAAAGTGAAAAGGAGTCGCGCTCACATGATGGCTCCATTCGTCCAGAAATAGCAAGCTGGGAAGTAGATCTGTTGTTTGATTTGCTACAGCTTACTGAAACCTCTTTTGCAAACCTTGGGATAAAACCGTAACCTAATCAACAGTCACAGTTACGTCGCATAGGCAATGTTCCACGTGGAACATTGCCTAGAGATCTATAACCACTCCCGGAGTCCTTAGGAACCTAGAAATTATATCGCTAGCTGTCGCATCCTCTCCCAGGCATCTGGCTATTTCGTTTACTTTCGTGCTGATACTGCTCTTTTGATAACCAAGACTAACTAAGCCGAGAATGGCGTCGTTAACGTTACTTTTGTGTTTTGAGTTTTCTGTGCCTAGCTTCGTGAGGAGCTTGTCCTTGAGTTCCAGCAAGATACGTTCTGCTGTTTTTTTGCCGATGCCGTGTGTTTTGCAGATGATGGATGGATCCTGGTTTGCCACAGCTAGAGCGAACTCCTCTGGGGAGAGTGCCGATAGCACAGCCATTGCGGATCTTACCCCAACTCCAGGGACCTCCAAGAGTGCCTTAAACACGTTTCGTTCTGTTTCATCTCTGAAGCCACACAGATACTGTTGTTCCTGCTTAAACATATGTATGATATCAACAGTTATCTCTGCTGCAACCTTCGTTGTCTCCTTCATTTTTTCCGAAATATATACCTGGTAGCCCACACCGCACACATCAATAATGATGGAGTCGCTCAGCATGGCATCAACCTTGCCCCTAAGTTTGGCAATCATTACCGCGTCCGCATGTGCACCCCTGGCATGGTGCGAAATTTTTATTTGAAATGACGAAGCCGTGCCCAAAACTATTCTCCATGATGTCTATGTTCATTCCATTGACCAAAGGTTTTATCGTTGCTTCGTAAAAAAATTCGATGTCGCCTGCTGTTGCTTTGGCCATGCCGTTGGCCTGTTCTTCATCTACCTGATATGCGAGTGTGTAGTCTATCCCAGAGCAACCTCCCGGGTCTGCAGATATCGTAATTCCGATTCCGTTGTGCTCTGCTAGCAACTCTTTCAGCTTTTGGGCAGCTGCTTTTGTGATTGTAATCATTGTATTATTGCCATCCTTTTTTGCTAGGTAGTCGTTTATTGCCGATTCGATGGCTTCCTTGGCGAGGACTGAGCAGTGGCGTTTAATATCTGTCAGCTCGAGTGAATCAGCCACATCTTCGTTCTTTATTTGCATGGCCTCGCTGATGCCCTTTCCTTTCAGGATCGTGGTTGCCATTTCCATCGATGCTATCGCTGATACGCAACCAAAGACTTTGTATTTCGCGTCTGTAATTACGTTGTTTTCATCAAAGAAGAGCTGCAACTTCATCACGTCGCCACATAGTGGTGAGCCAACGATGCCAGTCCCGACGTTTTGAAGGCTCTCATCAAACGCTCCGACGTTCTTCATTTTCTCGTAGTACTCCATTGTCTTCTCGCTATATCTCATATTCGCGTTCTCCTACTTTTGCTAATGAGCCCTTTGAAAGATAGCGTCTACATCCATCCCCGCCTTTATCATATCCCAAACTGGACTCATTTCGCGCAATTTGTTCGTTGCTCCAATCAGATTGTCTACCGCAATGTCTATATCCTCCTCGGTTGTATGTCTTCCTATTGAAATCCTGAGTGAGGATTGGGCTATATCAGCTGAGATACCCATCGCGGATAGGACATGAGAAATAGACAGCTTATTAGATGTGCACGCAGATCCGGATGAGACGGCTATCTTGTTCGCTTCCATCATCATGGCTTCCCCTTCACAGCCCCTGAAACTCATACTTGTGATACCTGGGTAGCTTGAATCTGGAGCGCCATTTACATATATCTCTTCGAGTCGTGATGTTATGCCGGAGACCAATTTTTCACGCAGGGCCTTTACATGGCCGTAATCCATATGCATACGTTCTCCTGCGATCTTTGACGCGTGTCCCATACCGACACAGAGAGGCACTGGTGTGGTCCCAGATCTCACCCCGAATTCTACTTCGTAGTTTGCTCTCGGAATTTTAACATATTTCATGTTTTGTTTCTTGCAGTACAGAATCCCGATACCTTTCGGCCCATATATTTTGTGCCCAGAGGCGCTCATGAAATCCACTCCCAGTTCTTTCACGTCTACCGGAATTTTGCCGAAAGCCTGCGTTGCATCAACATGAAGCAGGATTCCTTTCCATTGGCATATCTCAGCGATGCGTCTTATGTTTTGGATAGCTCCAGTTTCGTTGTTAACAAAGCAAACAGACAAGAGACCGATGTTGTTGTTAGAGAGCGCATTATCCAAAGAATCGAGGTCAAATAGCCCATTGCTCAACACGTCGAGGTATGTGACGTTGTGTCCACCTGCCTTTAGTTTGTTCGCGCAATCGAGAACGGATTTGTGCTCTGGCTTGAACGTCGCAAACAATGGTCTACCTCCATTAGAGATTGTCTTCACAGTTCTTAGTATGGCTATGTTGTTGGCCTCAGTTGCTCCGCTCGTAAATATTACCTCCTCGAAATCGGCATTTATCAGACGGCCAACGCAGTCCCTCGCGTGTGAAAGCCCGTCCAATGCCTCCTGTCCGAACCTGTGTAGGGAGTTTGAATTCCCATATATAGTTGTGAAATATGGCTGCATCGCGGCCAATACCTCCTCATTACATGGAGTCGTCGAGGCGTAGTCAAGGTAAATCAGATCGCTCATGTATGATGAGTAAACTTATACAACATCACTCCAGCCGCATCATAGATCGTTATTCCGCAAACTGCAAATTGTATCTTACTGCTTCGTGTTCAGATGGTACTTGCCCCGCCTGAGTATCGTACTAGCTGCTTATCACGGCCACTCAAAAAGAATTAACACACAATTACATGTAACTAAATTACAATGTTTCCGCCGAACTTACGCGTACAACCGACGGGATACGTGGGAGAGATCCCACAGAACTACAAGGAATGGGTTCTGAGGTACAACTCCTTTGGGATAACATCTATGGAAGTTTGAATGGGGCTGGTATATTCACCATTGTTCTGGAGACCAACCTGGAGACCAACCTATACAATGATACATTTGTAGCTTGCGCTAGCGCGACTTTTCAGGCATAATACAGTGAGTATGGAAGTCTCCTTCGTCTAGGGGTCTAGGACACCGCCCTCTCACGGCGACAACACGGGTTCAAATCCCGTAGGAGACGCCAGAGCCGGGGCGCCTAGCTCAGTTGGCAGAGCAACTGACTCTTAATCAGTGGGTCGTAGGTTCGAATCCTACGGCGCCCACCAGGTGTATCCTTGGTCTTTGATTTGTCCGTGCTAAATGTCTGTGAGAACAAAAAAGTGTTCTTCTGTGCTCAAGTTCGTCTCAATCTGAAAGCTCTACGTTGTGCCACCGATGTAATGTCTTACTGCAACGCCGGGGCCTCACGTTTTTATGGCCAAGAAAATGTTACAGGCTTATGTCTGATTTCAAAGTCTTCCTTGGTGGCAGTAGCTATGGCGTATCAAGTTAGTGCGCCTAGGGTAGCGTCGTTTGTGTCAGTCTGGCTGAGTGCCCGAGACGGCCGTTGCCCCGCCTCAGGTTGTTGAATGCCCTGGGGAGGTTCCATCTCCTGCAGTTCCAATTGGAATGATTGTATTAGACACCAGCTTTAGAAACTCACGATCATGCGAGGCGATTAGAATAGTGATGCCGGAATCAGTATTCACCTTATTCAGCAACGAGGCGACCTCCGCGCTCGTAGTCTGATCAAGTCCAGATGTCGGTTCGTCACAGAGTAGGATGTTTGGCTTCATCATCAGGCTCCTCGCGAGAGCTACTCTTTGTTTCTGTCCGCCAGAGAGAGATGATGGATACGCAGATGCCTTGTGATCTATCCACAGCGTCCGCAATAACTGCATTGCCTCGTTCTCGATGTAATTTTTTGCCTCCCTTTTATCGGTGATTCCTAACTCCGAGGTGTAGGCAATGGATCTGACGAGCGGTGCAAATGTCAGGTTTCTCAATACTGTCATATGCGGAAACAATTGGAAATCCTGGAACATGAAGCCTGTTCTGCCGTATTTTTCTATTTTCCCTGAATCTATCGATTCCAGCCCCTGTATGCAGCGTAACAGAGTAGATTTCCCTCCGCCGGACGGGCCGACCACGCCGACGATGTTACCAGCTTTGATTTCAATATTGACTGAGTTCAATACATTCATCTCACCGAAAGTTTTGCTAACATCGGTGAGTCTAAGTATACACGCGTTTTTTTTCAATCTTCCTCCCGATCCATTCGATAATCATTACAAGTACGTAGTAGTACGATCCAGCTATGCACAGAGGTATAAAGTATTCATAATGCTCAGCCGCGAGCGCTTGCGCCGATCGCGTGATGTCCATCCCTCCTATCATTCCCACTACTGCAGTCTCCTTCAATAACGCCACCATTTCGTTAATTAATGATGGGAGCGTATTGAGAAAAACTTGTGGCAAGATTATCCGCAGCCATGTGTGATATCGCGGAATCTCAAGCGTTTGACACGCTTCAAACTGGCCTCTGGGTAAGCTTTCAATCCCTGATCGAAAGATCTCCGATACGTAAGCAGCACTGTTGATCCCGAATGTTACAATGCCGGCTGACAAGATGCTCAGTTTAATGCCGGTTAAGCTGGCAGAGGTGAAAAAAATTACGCTCAATTGCAATAGTACTGGCGTTCCTCTCAACACAGAAACAATCCCACTAACTATTGGTCTCCCCACTCTAGTCCTCCTTGCTATCGAAAAGATACCCCCTAGGACAAATCCAATTATAAATGCACCAGTGAGGAGCTCCAGCGTTAACGTAACTCCTGATCCTACGTATTTAATCCCCTTAAGAAGGTCAATCATCCAGCTTCCATTTGCGCTTGAGTGCCTCTAGTTCACCACTTTTCTTTATCTGATCTATTACATCATTTATCTTGGATAGCAGGGCGGAGCCTTGCCGTACCGCTATCGAGAACCCATCACTATCTTCAAGAGTCTCGACAATAGTCGTATATTCTAATTCATCGCTCTGCTTGACGAATTCCTTCGCGTTGACCGTGTCCATGAGGCCGCCTGCAGCGTGCCCTGCCTTCACTGACTCTGTCACCTGATTCATGTTGTCCATTGACAGAACCTGCGCTTTAGTGGTTTTCATTAACCATTTCTCGTGAAGCGATCCGAGCTGACATGCTATTTTTTTATCCCCGATGAGCTCAACGCTTTTGATTGGACTGTCTTTTTTGTGCACTATCGCCAGGCTCTCCTTATAGTATGGATCTGAAAAATCGTAGTTCTGTTTCCTTTCAGCAGTTGCACCAAGACCTGAAATTGCTGCATCAACCGATCCATTTTGAACAGAGATTAGAATGGAACTAAAAGCAATACTCCTAAATTCAGCTTGCTTGCCCAATTTCTCGGCAACTAACCCAGCAAAATCGATGTCAAATCCCACCATCTTGCCATCTTGAGTAAACTCAAATGGGGGGTAGTCTGCGCATGTCCCAAATATCAGCGCCTTTGCATTTCTGTCTTCATCGTCACCACAGCCAGACAGCAGGCAAGCCAGCGACAGCGCGCACATGCCAAAAAATCTCTTAAACATTTTCTTCTCACAGGAAAACAAAATGTGACAATACGGCGATTGTATAACAGAATCGCATCCCATACAATCCAGTTCTCTGGTCCTTCCCATCTTCTTATGCCATCCTTCACTGCTTTGCCAGCTGGCCCTGCAATTACTTACAATTTTTATTTGGTATGATTCAGACATCGTCGGGTGAAACGCTACCAGTATTGAAAGTTTCGCTGGTGGCATTGTGGTTGTCTTTTGCCGTTAGTTATTATCGATATGACCTGCCTTATTTTTCATTCAAATTTTGTTCAGCAACACGAGATTGTGTTTCTGTAGGCAACGTGATAGAATCCACCTGAAGGGATTCTTCGCAAGTTTAATATGAATGCACGCAGAATAGGAATACTGACATCTGGTGGAGATTGCTCAGGGTTAAATTCCGTTATCAGGGCGGCTTTCGTCCGTGGCGCTGCGCTTGGCTACGAATTGCTTGGAATAAAGAGGGGGTTATGCGGGCTTGCCATATCTCCGTATGAGCATATTGTGATGAATGAGCAGATCTGTTGTGATGAGATGCTGTCGCGCGCGGGCAGCATTATATGCTCTGACACAAATCTGCTATCTACGATGAAGAGAGCTGGAAAGACGACAGCAGACGCGAAGGAGATGGTTGCGGAGGGATATAAGAGGCTATCACTGAGCGGTCTCATATGTGTCGGAGGTGATGGTAGCTTGAGGATTATCTCTGAGCTGTGTCCTCCTCACGGAGATGTGAAGGTAGTAATGATCCCTAAGACAATAGATAACGACGTAAGCAACACAGATTTCTCTGTTGGATTTCAAACGTCTGTTGAGGTCGCGACTGCTGCCATAGAAAACGCGGCATCGACAGCGCGCAGCCATAGTAGAGTCATGGTAGTTGAGGTGATGGGGCGAGATGCTGGTTACATAGCCCTTTTTGCTGGGCTTGCAGCTGGGGCTGACGTAATCCTAGTCCCAGAGTTTAAATATAATCTAGATACAGTTCACGATAAGGTTAAGCAATGTCTTTCCTCATGCAAAGAGTACTGCATCATAGTCGTTGCAGAGTCTGTTGAGGCAGAAGATTTTAAGCATGAAAGAAGCAGAACCTCTGGATTCACCGAATACATAAAGACGACATACCGCGGGATAGGACGTCACATTGCACATTCACTATCTGAAACCGGAATAGACAGTAGGTGTATTGTACTTGGCCATGTCCAGAGAGGAGGCAGAACATCTGTAAATGACCGACTTTTGGGAACAATGTTTGGAGTTGAAGCTGTTAATGCCATCGATAGTGGCCGTTACGGCACGATGTTGAGTTTAGTCAATGGGAGAGTAAAGACTCTTGATTTTGCCACAGTTGTGAAGGCTCCAAACAAATCACTAACGAAAGACGATCCACACGTCCAAGCCGCAAAATTCTTGGATATTTACGTAGGAGAGCTATGAGCAAAAGTCGGAGTTACGCTATATTCTGGATTATGTTCTTGGCGATGCAAGCGAATGACGCTATATCCGCCGCCATCAAGAGCGGCAAATGTGATCCATATTACGTATCGATAAGGGCAAAGGAGGCGCACTCTCACGTTGGCCCCGGGAGAATCTATAAGGTGGTTTATAAGTACATTCAAGAACATCTGCCTGTGAAGGTTGTAGCGCAATACGACAACTGGCGCAAGATAGAGGATCCAGATGGTGAGAAAGGGTGGATCCACAAAAGCTTGCTGTCCACGAAGAGGTTTATCATAACGTGTAGTAATATCACTCCGCTGATGTTAACTACAAAGGAAACTTCCAAGAGAATTGCAAGAATAAAGAAAAAATTCGTTATGGAGCTGATTGCTGTACGTGGCAACTGGTGCAGGGTGAAATTCAGATGGTGCGGAGAGAAATATACCGGGTGGGTCAGGAAGACTGACGTGTTCGGAGTACTCGATGAGGAAACTTGGTAGCGTATGAGTACACAGAGAAGGGAAACGCAGGAATTATGGCATCGGTAAAAAATGATCTGATAATTGTCCCGATTGGTGGGCTAGAACAGATAGGCGGAAACTGCACTATGATCGGCTATAAGAACGAGTGGATCATGATAGATCTTGGAATTGCTTTTTATGACAAGCTGGGAGTGGAGGTTCTTACCCCAGACGTCACATTTCCGCTCAGTGTCAGGGAAAACATAAAAGGTTTGTTCATTACGCATGCGCATGAAGATCATATGGGAGCAATACAATACCTGTGGCCACAGCTTCGTGTTCCTGTATACCTAACAGAGTTTCCAGCTGCTGTACTTGGCCAAAAACTGAAGGAATGTGCTTGGCACGACGAAATAGAGATAAAGGTTGTGAACCCCAAAGAGCCGATAAAGGTCGGGGGCTTTGTGGTAGAATATATAACGATGGCGCATTCCATCCTAGGATCGTGCGGGATATACGTCAAATCAAATGGAGGTAGTATCTTTCACACAGGTGACTGGAAAATTGATGAAGATCCGCTCCTTGGCGAGGAAATAGATAAACAGAGACTGATAGAGATCGGAAACGAAGGTGTGGATTGTTTACTTTGCGACTCAACGAATGTCCTGGTTGATGGAGAGACTGGGACAGAGGCAGAGGTCAGAGAGGCACTACTGAGAGTCATGTCGCTTCACAAAAAGAAGCGAATAACAGTCACCTGTTTTGCATCCAATATAGCCCGTATGGAAACGATATTTGTTGTCGCCAAGCAGCTGAAGAGAAAGGTAGCCGTCATCGGGAGGTCGATGAGGAGGATGATTAGCGCCGTTGCCGAGACGTCCTATTTTTCTAGCAAGTTCAAGGAGAGTATATCATCCGTCTTGAGTGAGGACGAATCAGAATCTATGCCTCCTGATAAAGTGCTGTTATTGTGTACTGGCTCGCAAGGGGAAGCACGCTCTGCACTCTACAAGCTTGCTAGAGGGGAGAACAACAGGGTCGGACTTGGGAAGCAGGACGTTGTCCTGTTCTCCTCAAAGGTAATTCCCGGAAATGAGCTTGATATACGCGAGATGCAGAACTTGCTCGTATCAAATGGCGTTACTGTCGTGACCACTGAGACGGAGAGCGATATACACGTATCGGGTCACCCGAATAGACAGGCCCTAGCACAGTTATACAAATGGATCACTCCTAGGACACTCATCCCAATACATGGAGATAAGCGCCTCCTACATGAGCATGCTGAGTTTGCGAAGACTCAAGGGATCACTGAGGTGATGCTAGCTGATTCAGGTGATAGGATAAGCCTATCTGATGGGAAATTGACCACTATCAGCAAAAAACCGGTCGTCCTCTGTGCAATAGACGGCAATGACCTAATTCCACTCGATTCGCAAGTAATCCGTGAGAGGGCAATAATGTCGTACAACGGCCTTGTGTCAGTGAGTTTTGTGGTTGCAGGAACGGAACTCTCTGGAGAGCCAGAGGTAATCGTAAACGGTATCTACATCGATGAGGAAAACAATATAAAACTCCGCAAGATTGTGGCCCAAATTATCGATACAGAACTCACAAAAAGTCGTGGAAATAAGCACGCAATATTACGAGGCTGCCAAACATCGATCAAGAGACTATTCTCAAGGCACTTCGACAAGAAACCAGTAGTGAACGTTCTTATCCATGAAGGGTAGAGATGTAGGAGCCACCGTATGGAACGAGAGAAAATAAAACTACAGCTTAGAGCAGTTTCTTTGCTGGCTGGCACAGCAATCGGGACTGGAATGATATCACTACCAATTGTTTTGGCAAACTTCGGAATACTCGGAAGTTTGCTGCTGATGATTTTCTTTTGCTGGGTGACGTATGTATCCGCGATAGTACGGTGCGAGCTCAATATAAAATCGAAGAAAGATTACAATCTGAGAGATGTCGGGCTACACTTTGGAGGGCGCGCATCTGCCTACCTAGGAGATATATTCACGAAGCTGCTAAACTTCGCGTTGCTGTCTGCGTACATCTTCGGCGGAACCTCGATCATAAGATCTTTCATGCTCGCGGATTGCCAATTCGCGGCCGTGGCAGTAGCATTCGCCGCAGCCATCGCGGCGATTTTCCTTTTTTCGTCAAACTTTGTGATAAAAATCAACAACCACGCGTTCATCATCCTGTTTACAGTGGTCGTAGGAGGTATCATCTGCCTAGCTATGTGGTCAAATATGGATTCAGTACCTTTTCAAATTGGCGATATCTGGCATTCTAAAACGTGGGGAACAGTGCTGCCGGTAGTGTTTACTTCGTTTGGGTATCAGGGTTCTCTGCACTCGCTCACGAAGTTTGTCGGAAACGACAGGCAAATGATCAAGAGGGCCTGTTTATTCGGGAGCATAATCCCAGCTTGCGTGTACTGCCTCTGGGTCACGTGTGTTCTCGTGATTATATTCAACTCAGATCAGCAAAGTTACAGCAGGATGCTTACGCAACCAATCGAAGTCGGTGAGCTGATACAAATCCTATCGAAAATCACGAACATCGGCGGCATCCAGGCCATTTCGTGGATAGTGTCGTTTCTTGCGATTATGACGTCGATCGTTGGAGTGGGTATTGCCTTGAACGAGATTATAGAAAAGGACTTACCAAGGCGGATTGTCATGACGGAAAAGATGAGGCATGTAATATCAACTGCAATCATGATAATACCAGCGACGCTAGTCGCTGTGTTCGTGCCAAACGCTTTCATAAAAGTGCTTGGTTTTGCCGGTATCATCCTGTCAGTAATAGCAATCATCCTCCCCGTCCATCTGTATCGTCGAAGCATCCCTGACAAGCAGTCCTTAAGCATGAGCGTCAAAATAATCTTCATCGTTGGATTGGCGATAATAGCATTTGGTCTGATGGATATGTTTATATAGTGGACACCCTCGCCACGAGAGATCCAACGGATACAGCGAGTACAAAAGAACTGATCCACAGGAGGAAAGCCATCTTCCACCCCCTCTCCTTTAGGATTACGACGATGGCGTTTATGCATGGCACGAAAAGGCTGATTACGACCGAGGCAGTCAGGATTTGCGACCCGGTTGCCAGCGTCATGTCGAATACCCCGATTGCTGCTAAGTCCCTCCTTATCATTCCCATGACGAAGATATCGGCGAACTCCTTTGGTAAGTGCAGTAAATTTTCAACCACTGGGGATAGGCTTGTCTGCAGCCAACTCAGAAACCCACATTTATGAAGGACCGTGATTGCTGCGGAACTTATTGCAAAAATTGCAGCTGTTTCTCGAAGAAAGCTTTTGGTCCTACGCGCTGTTTTGTGGTAGCAGTTTACGATTGATGGAATCCGCAGAGTCGGGATATCCATAATGAAATCCGAGGGTCTGCCATTTATGAACCAGCCTATGACCTTGCCGGAGATGATCATAACAGCAAGCATGACCGCAATGTACGCGGCCCATACGCCCACGTTGTTGGTGGTTGCCAGAAGCGAGATTATTATGCATTGCTGAGCAGCACATGGTACAGCAATCCCTATAAGCGCTGTCACGATGACCTGCTCCTTCTTGGTCTTGAGAATTCTGCAGGAGATGGTACCAAGCGCTCCACACCCAAATCCGAGAAGTATCGGGATTACTGCATCTCCGTTTAGGCCTAAGAAATTGAAGAACCGACTTGTTAGGATGGCGATTCTGGGGATATAGCCGGAGTCCTCAAGCAACGACATGATGATGTAAAATCCTATGATCAACGGCATCAATATCCCAAATATCACCTTCACTGCCATTGTTAGTACGCCGAATTCTCCAATCAATACCTCCGTAAAGAGGTTGTCGCCAAGGAGGCCAGAGACAAGTTTGGACACAGCTGGGACGTAGAATTTGTCTATGGCAGAAACAAGATAATCGACGATATTTCCCGCGATGACGCACCCTAATATTTTAAAGAGCGTATACAGGGTGAGCAATACCACTCCCCATCCAATGACAGGACTCAACAGAAGCTTGTCAATTTTTGTTAACATGTAGTGCCTGTGGTGATGTCCGTGCCCGTGATGTTCATGATGTCCGTGATGTTCGTGATAATATGCGTGCGGCATACACCTGCTCAAAATGGTTGCGACATCCGATGATGATGATGCGTGGCATGGTAAATTGTATGGCCCTACGTTGCTCATAATCGCCAGTACGAGTTCCTTTTTTCCTACTCCTCTGATCGCAACAGTCCTTACGACTTTGACGCCAAGAGTTTTAGATAGTTCGTGGTAGTCTATAGCAATTCCTCTTTTTTCAGCCTCATCTGCCTGATTAACGACAACCACAACTTTGCTGTGATATGTTTGCAACAATTGTTTCGTGAGGATCAGATCCCTGTCTAATGTGACGGCATTAACAACATTGATCACGATATCAGCTTCATCTATATGTTCTTTCGTGATCTCTTCAATCTGAGCATCGCTACCAGCAAGACTGTGAATTCCTGGAGTGTCTACCAGCGTCCCGAAGTGTGTCCTAGCAGTTGTGACTGATACACTGGTTCCAGCGTAGTTACTGACTTCAGTGTACCTCCTAGATAGCATATTGAAAATGGATGACTTCCCAACGTTTGGATGTCCCACGAGGACGACCTTGTACTGCCTCCTAAATGGGCAGTGATGACAGTGATCACAATGAGACATGCACCTTCCTTGCGAGCGACTTGCTCATTGCCACCATCCTGTGATTTACGCCAATAACGATGGTTGCTGATTTGTGAATGACATGGATACTCTGGCCGATAAACAACCCCATCGATTCTAGAAGACTGGCTGTCTTCGCATTTTCGAATTTGAGGATCTTGGCACTCCCGCCAGGAGGTAAATCAACGACGCTTTTCATCATAAGAAAGAGGGCGTTATGTTAGTCACATCTAACATAGTATGCTTAAACCAACATTGTTGCAATCATAAAAAATGCGGATGATAATGTAAATGGCTCTTGACTAGCATCTCAGAAGGAGTATGCTGTGGAGATGAGGAAATACAGTAGGTTGAGCACCAATAAGAGAAACAAAATAATTTCATGCTTTGCAGAGGATTTAACTGCCAC
>JAIRMJ010000041.1 GCA_031258785.1 Holosporales bacterium
CTTGAGAATCAAGGCTTTCGAGACGACAATTTTGTTCAAAAATGACGATCGGTACCGGTAGGGATCAGAACTCAAAAAACTGCAAAAAAGTGGGGAAAATCAAGGCTTTGATGGCTGTTGTAGCTGAGAATGTCGTGGGTAACCTATAGGGTTTTCCACACATTCTTAGCTCTTACACGTATGGATTAAAATACGGTTGACTTTTGGGATAGTGTGGATTGAAAAGATCTAGCGTGTGGTATGAAACTTTTTCACGATACTCCCGCTATGAAGTGTTACAATGCCGTGAAGGTATCCACATCAACAATGGTGACAATGCACATTTGGTCTGTTTCTCCAGTTGCATTTTCCATATGTGGAATGGCAGTGTATTGGTACGGGATCATGTATGCTGCTGCCCTCCTCACGTCGTGGATGATGGCGACGTACGTCTTGAGGGAGCTCAGAGGTAATGGCATTCACGTGCCATCTAAGGAACAGTTTGACAGCTTCATGTTTTGGGCGATTGTATCTATTATAGCTGGAGCACGGGTGGGGCACGTGTTGTTCTTCGATTTGAAGTACTATATCAAGAATCCATTTGAAGTGTTGATGATAAGAAATGGAGGGCTCGCATTTCATGGAGCTGTGATAGGTCTCGGAGTATACGTGTATTTTTTCGTTAAGAGATATGGTATTTCATGGCGATTGATGGCTGATGTACTTTGCTTGTCCAGTACGATTGGGATCTGCATAGGCAGGTTTGCCAATTTCGTGAACCAAGAGTTATACGGCCGTGTGGCAACAATAGATTGTGCTGTCATCTTTTCGCAAGTAGATCAGCTTCCGCGGTACCCAACCCAGATATTTGAGTCATTTTTTGAAGGGTTCATAAATTTTATCATTTTGTTTGGTCTGTTCAGGATAAGAGGCGTGCAAACGATTGGCACCAGTGTTATCACCTCGATCTTCTGCATTATATATGCAACCTCTCGGTATGTGATAGAATTCTACAAGGAAGTGGAAATGAACACGTACATTGGGATGTTTAGCTTCACGGTAGGGCAGATCTTATGTCTAGCACTCTTCCTTTTTGGGCTCTGCGTGCTATATATTGGGAAAAACGGGAAGGCACATACCTAGGAATCGAGGCAAACATGTTAGATATGAACTACGTAAAACAAAATCCAGGAAAACTCGACGAAGCCCTGAAGAATCGTGGCAAAGAACAGGTTGAGCAGCAACTGTTGGCTGCAGACAAGGAATACAGGGCTCTTTTAACCAAGCTTCAGAATATAATGGAAGAGAGAAACGCTATCTCAGAGGCATTTTGTGTCGCAAAGGCTAGTGGACTAGATGTTTCCGATTTGGCAGCTAAGATGGAGGTCCTGAAAAAGGAGATGGCCTCCGTATCTGCAGAGACCGAGATTGCCAAAGAAGCGTTTCTATCGATACTGCACGCTCTTCCAAATATCCCATCAAGCGAGTGTCCAATAGGAGTTGATGAAAGTGCAAACGAAGAGGTCAGAAGACTTGGTACGAAACGAGAATTTGATTTTGAGCCTCTGCAACACAACGATATTGGCGAGAGGCTCGGGATGATGGATTTTGCCAGGTCAGTTAGGATAGCAGGATCTAGGTTTGTCTTCTTATTTGCTGAGATTGCCAGGCTGGAGCGTGCCTTGGCACAGTTCATGCTAAATATCCATACCAACGAGAACGGATATACCGAGGTTTATACGCCGCTTCTTCTCGGTGCGGACGCTATGTTCGGTGTCGGACAGCTACCCAAGTTTGAGGATGATCTATTTAAGACAACTGTTGGGTCGTATCTCATCCCTACGGCCGAGGCATCGCTTACGAACATCCACAATGGCGAGATCTTGAGCGAGGCTCGGTTACCTTTGAGGTACACTGCATATACGCCATGTTTCCGTTCGGAGGCAGGTGCGACTGGTAGGGATACAGCTGGGATGCTTCGTCAGCACCAATTCGGTAAGGTTGAATTGGTCAGCATCACGACTCCAGGACAGGCTGTTGACGAACACGAGAGAATGACGGCATGCGCAGAGGGAATTTTAAGGAGGCTTGAACTACCATTCAGGACGGTTGTTTTGTCGACTGGCGATATGGGTTTTTCATCAGAGAAGACGTATGATATAGAGGTGTGGCTTCCTGGACAAGGGAAGTACAGGGAGATCTCTAGTTGTTCCAGATGCGGGGGTTTTCAAGCTCGCCGGATGAATCTGAGATATAAAAACGGTGAAACCAAGAAAAACGAGTTCGTTCACACGCTAAACGGTTCTGGACTCGCAGTTGGAAGATGTCTCATAGCCATCCTGGAGAATTATCAGCAAAAAGATGGCTCTATCAAAATACCAGATGTTCTGGTATCGCACTTCGGTGGAGATACGATCAAAGGTGCTGAGTAGATCATGCATCATGGATTATTGTTCTCCAGCATCTTATAGTACTGCCATACGTCTGCCCTGACGTATATGATTAGGGATGCGCTACTCCCCATTGTTTTCGCGATGTTTGCGTAGTTATTGCCTTTGCTAACGGTCGAATCGTTATAACAATTAAATTTGCTTGCTTCATCTAGTAATTCTTTCACGTATGAGTAGTAATGCCCGCTGGTCGGACTGTTGCCAGAATGTATCGTTGCTCCATAGAGGTGGTACGTTGTCGGTGGTTGTTGGTTCTCTTCTAATTTGTACATTATACTGACTTCATTATCTAACGCGGCTGTCATGTTTAAGTTTGCCCATTGATCTAGCACTTTGGCCGCCGCGGCAGGACGGCTTGCGGTCTGAGCTGTGTTGAAGAACTTCAAATAGATCGGGTATGCAAACTTCTGCAGTATTTCATCATTAAAATGCTTAATCTTTTGCAGTATTTGGTCCAACAATACGGCTGGCTTGCCTTTTTCCCAGTTGCTTACAGCGTCAAGCAGGACATTTTTAAGTGATGGGTACATATCCTGTAGTGTTTTCAAATTCGCTTCCTCGTCAGGGGTGATTCCTGCTTGTTTTGCGGCCTGGGCGAACTCGTCAATCCCGGTTTGAAACATTTCTGTTTTTGTTCTGATAGATTGAAGCACCAGTTGCTTTGCCCCTGGCTCATATTCAAGTGCTTTCATTCTCAGGTCCATGACGAGCGGGATATCAATGCTGTGTGGGTGCTTCCACGAGTGGTAGTACCCATATTCTGTAGACGCACCCCTGATTCGGCTGACGTATATCACCAATATCCGCGGCATCATCATCTTTTGTGGTAAGCCGTCGATCGTATGACCAATGCAATGATTTCTTACTATCTCCTCTAGGTTGGCACCTGCTTTTAGCTCTTCTTCGCCTATGGTCATTTGTGTTACAAGACCAGGTCTCTTGATCAGAGCGCCATCTTTAAGTACGTTGTTCATGTCCGGTGTACAAAATCTAATCCCGAATAACTCCGTCGGTATTGCCTCTCCGCTACACGCCTTTGTAAACCCATGCTCAGCCAGGTGTTCCATCAAGTGGACGAGATCTTCTTGTGGGTCGTGCTGTTTGTCATAGTCTATTGATGGCTTACCGTCTGTCTTCTCATGTATCGCGTTGAACAGAGTCAGACTTACCTCTGGTGAGTCAGTTGCCGGCTGGCCGTGCCGATTAAGATTGCGTATTGTATTAGACAGCTGCCTGAGCTCCACAAAAATCGTGCTTGTCGACTGATCGTTTAAGATGTAGTCAAGAACCGGAGGGAGGCGCATCACAACTTGAAGCATTGCGTTAATGTGGCACCTGTTGCCTGTATTGTTAATCCCAACTGCTGGTAATGTCTCAACTCCGCAGTTGCAGTCGTGTCGGATGAATTCTTCCAGCCTAAAGGCGACCCAATACTTCTCGACGTCGGATATATTCTCAGGGGTTATGACGTTGGGCTCCTCGCATATGCCATTAGTATTCAGTTGCGCAGCGACAGCATAAACGGAGGTTGCCCCCGGAGTGCCTATGATTGATGCCGCGGCAAAAGCGTACATCAACACGTAATTTTTGTTTGCATTTGTGAGTGTGTTGTCTTTATACGGGTTTTGACCGGCTGATTCATAATGTTGTAGGGCGGTCAGCAGATGTTTTATGCCAACAACTGAGTCATTAATCGGAGTCCCATCAAGTGTCTTCGCGTCTTTATCGGTCGCCCAGTTTGGTGAGTTTGGATCTTCCCTTACATTCTTTATGTGTTTGTCAAATTTGCTTGATTCGAATCTATAATTTTTCAACTGTCCACCAGTCGCCTGGTAGCTACTAAACATCCCAGCCAGAATCAGATAACAAGTTATTTTGCCATTTAGAGACATCTATCCTCCACAGTTAGCCTATCGCCGATATACCCCAAGTCTACCGCTTTCTGTATTATACCACAAACTGTCTGACTCATTCAGCATTTAGTTGTCCTCACAGTATCCTCACTCCGTCTTTCGGTAGGTCGTGCAGAAACCTGGACGGACTTATGTAGTGCGACTGCCCGTAGTCTCCATACATGTTGCGTCGCGAGCAATACGTTATATAAGCCTCTTTCTTGGCACGTGTGAGGGCGACATAGCAGAGACGGCGTTCTTCCTCTATGCCAATCGCTCCATTCTCAGCGACTGATCGTTGATGCGGCATGATCGCTTCCTCGAAGCCTGGTATGAAGACTGTGTGATATTCGAGACCCTTTGCTGCATGGATTGTCGAGATCGTGACCCTATCTGAGTTTGCAGAATCCGAATTGTCAAGGACTAGGCCAACGTGGTCCAGGAATCCCCGCACGGTTTCGAATTCTCGCAGTGCATTCACGAGTTCGTTCAATGTCTCCAGTCTCGATTCGTCCTCAATGGCCTTGGAATCTTCAAGCATTTTGATATACCTGGAGTCTATCAGTATCTTTTGCATCAGCTTATGAGGAAGCAAGCCCTCAATCTCTGTATGCCAGTTATCTACCGCATCGAGAAAGGCAACTAGCTTTGCCCCTACGACAGATGTTGCCATGTCATTAACATACCGTCTAGCTGCAGCAAAGAGCGATATATTTTCGCTTCTGGACAGCTCAAAAAACTTGTTTAACATCGATGGGCCTATGCCACGCTTCGGCAAATTAACCACACGCTCAAAGGCCATATTGTCATCTTGGTTGGCGGCCAATCTCAGGTAGGCAACTGCGTCTTTTACCTCCTTACGCTCATAGAACTTGGTACCGCCTATGACAACATATGGAATTCCAACAGTCAAAAATCTTTCTTCAAAGGCGCGGGTCTGAGCCGCTACCCTCACAAGTATCGACATATCGCTGAAACTGATCCCTTTGCGTCTCCTATCTTCTACTGCAGATGTAATAAATACAGCCTCAAGAATTGGGTTTGGAAGCGCCTTAACGAGGATAGGAAGCCCGGCTTCGTCATCAGTCCAGAACTCCTTATCCATCCTCATTGAGTTATTGGAGATCAGGCCACTTGCAGCTCTCACGATATTTTTCGTCGATCTATAATTTTGGCCGAGCCTTATAATCGTGGCGTTCTTGAAGTCGTGTTCAAATTTTAGGATATTGCCGACATCTGCTCCACGCCATCCGTATATCGATTGATCATCATCTCCAACACAACAAATATTGCCATGTGACATCGATAGTAGTCTTAACCACATGTATTGTGCAACGTTCGTATCTTGATATTCGTCCACCATGATATACTTAAACTTTTCTTGATACCGCGACAGGGTCTCTGGATTGTACTTAAATGTCTCTATGGAAATTTTCAGGATATCCCCAAAATCTACCGCGTCAAGCGATTCTAGGGAATCCTGATACGGCCTATATATTTTACTTGCTACTTCTTCCGCAGAGAATTTCTTGGCCATCTGTGTTGTTTCTTCTGGATCACGGCACTGGTCCTTCCATCGATTTATGTAGTACGCCATTTGCTTCGTGGTATACTTCTTATCATCGATAGAGCGCTCCAGCATGATTTTCTTTATTATCCTGAGCTGATCATCCGCATCAATGATGGAGAAGTTGGATGTGCGACGGTATTTTTCGTGCAGCGGGCGTATCATCCTGAGAGCAAGGGAGTGAAATGTACCAATCCAGAAGGTTTCCCCAGCAGATATGGTGTCCCCACTGCGCGCAAGCATAGAAATCGTCCTTTCTTGCATCTCTTTGGCAGCTCTATTGGTAAAGGTCACCGCCAGGATTTCGTCGATGGTAGCTAGCCCTTCTGATATGATATAAGCTATCCTAGAGGTAAGGACACGCGTCTTCCCGGTGCCGGCGCCAGCCAAAACTAAGACTGCTCCGTCTGTCCGTTGGACGGCCTCCTTCTGCTCTTTGTTTAGAAACGACAAATCGAACACAGGCATGTTCCGCGTGGCCACCATATCCGAAGCACGCTGGAGATTCTAGCATATATATTACAGGATTTGCTAGGAATACATGAGAAGATTCATTTCAATTAATGGCACGGATGTTTCCAAAATCTTCCAGTTTTCCAAGTTATAGCTCATAAAATTTCCTGAAAGACAGTACTTCTCTCACATGGTACTACCGTAACTTGCGCAAAATTTCCTTTCCTCATTGCGCTTTGCTTCTTACGTATCGTACATTCTTGTGGGAAAATACCTTGAAGCAATAGCAGGTAACAGCTCCTTAACAGACTCAGCAAGCTCCTCAAGATCCGCTATTTTTCCAGATTAAATCGGCATTACGACAGACATCACTGAGTTTGGTGGGACACCCGTCTCCTCCAATGAGTCTTGCTGTTTGAACCCTGCCTATGCCTCTTCCTTCCGTTGGCGTTTACACCTCAGATACACCGGCCAGCCGAGGACCACAAATATTGCGAGGACTACGAAAGAGATCATGATATCCTGTAAAAGTACGAATGTGCAGACCGCCCCAGAAATGCAGGCCAGTGTCCGCTTCTTGAGAACGTCCACGTTCCTTGCGTACCATCTCTTTACTAGTTTGAAATATGCGGCGCAGCAGCCTAGGTACACATACAAGAATATGCTGACTATCAAGTTTATTAGCTTATCGAGTCCGCCCTGCTCAAGTTGCTCATACAGTAAGAAAGGAATTATTCCAATTGCAGATATCAAGAGTGCTACGATTGGAGCATCAAATTTATTCACTTTACCGAAGATCTTGGGGAACAGACCCTCCACGTAAGCACCATAGGCCGTTTGACTGCTCGTTAGCGTCCATGAATTGAGGGTGCCGATACATACAACGATGATCAGTGTGGAGATGACGACATCGCTGCTATGTCCAAATACCTTCGACATTACGAGCGAATATGGAGCTGGTGTGTTCATGAGGCTATCGAATCCCATCACTCCAACAACAGAGATTATATTCAGCATGTAGATTACGGACACAACAATCGTCCCTATTGTAATAGCACGCGGCAGCGTTTTCGCTGGATTCCTTATGCTACCAGCTGTTGTGGTTCCGCACTCAACGCCTATAAAGCACCAGAACGTCAAGAGCGCCGTCGAGGAGAGTGTGGAAATTAAATTACTGTAGGAAGTTAGCTCTGGTGGCTTCAGCTTAAAGTGCGTTGGATCAAAAACTGTTAAGAACGCAATTGGCAATATGATGAGAGGCACCGTCTTGAGACATATTAGAAAGGTCTCTATGAAGCCGGAGAATCTAAGCCCCATCACATTTGCAATCACGACGATAGCGATGACCGCCATCTCTACAGACAACACTGCGATAGTGCTCAAATCCCCGGTAATGACTGTCAGGTACTTTATGACTGTCACCAGCAGCACGGAGTTACTAAGCCAGGAAACATCCCAATATACCCACGCCATATAAAAACCTGCCACCTTGCCAAATGCCTCGCTGACATACACGTGAGGTCCTCCGCTTCTCGGCAAATGTGCAGATAGATCGGAAAAAACCAAGGCCAGGCAGATGGCCCCTGTGATCGAGACAGCCCAGCCTAAAAGACCGCTTACCCCATATTGAGCCAGATCCGAGGGGAGAACGAACATCCCAGATCCGATCTGGCTGCCGACGACGATCGCGATCAGCGCTATAAATCCCAGTTTTTTCCCACGCATTTGTTTCAACTTCCCACACTTGGCGGATGGCTGTATATACTCATGATCCTGTTCTCTGCAATGAATATCTGATTAGCCACGGCCAGAACCTCCTCTAGTTTTATCCCCTTGATTATCGATTTCATTTCCCTCAGCTCTGCAGTGCTGTATCCATTCACTATTGGGTCTAGAATAATCATAAAAAGCCGCTGGGGGTTATCGTTGCTTATCTCTAATTCATCAAGCATTTTTCTTTTCTCATTCTCTAATAGTTCGGCAGTTAGATATGTCCTAGAGAAATTGTGTATGATTTCTGTCATCTTATTTTTGACGTCCTCCATCTTCTTATTTTCCCTGAAAACCGTCGAGATACTGAGTCTTGCTTTATCAAAGGCTCTTACATCAACGTAGGAGCCGACCACATATGCCAACTCTTCTTTGTCCACCAAATTTTGATACAATACAGATCCTTGCCCAATTGCGAGAATTCCAGCAGCCAACTCTACAATTTTGAGTTTTCGCAAGTTACTGATCAGAGATCTCTCGATTTTATATGCCATATTCAGATTATGGACAGTAATCTGCTTAGAATCGTGATCCATCGTATATCTGATGCTCACGTCAGTTGGGTCTATTACGCGTTTCCGCTCAACTTTTGTCCCTCGTGGGATGGCTCCAAAATGCTTCTTTACAAGTGTCACCGCTTCTTCCAAAGTTATGTCTCCGACGAGCAAGATGAAGGCGTTCGGGGGGATATAGTGCTTCTTGTAGTGCTTTTGAATCTCTTCCTTCGTACAAGCTTCTATTTGGTCTAGATAACCAATCACAGGGTAGGAATAGTTTGAAAACAGGTACATAGCCTTCCACGCCGACTCTTCCATGTAATTTATTCGCGGATCTGATTCGGTCCTCATCTTTCGCTCTTCGATGACTACGCCGAGCTCTTTTTTAATGTCTTCTTCCCTTAGAGCCAGGTTCTGCATCCTGTCTGCTTCGATTTTAAGATCTAAATCTAAAAACTCTTTTTTACAGGTGTGCATATAAAACGTTACATCGTAGCTTGTGAACGCATTCGAGTCCTTGTTGTACGTGAAGATGATTTCCTTGAGTTTTTTTCCATCCAGATTTTTCGTGCCTTTGAACATCAGATGTTCTAAAACGTGTGAAATCCCAACGACATTTCTTGGATCGTCTCCAGAACCAACAAAATATCCAATCCCGCCAGTTACGACATTTTTTATGTTTGTATGAACTGCAATTATCCTGAGTCCGTTCTCCAGCACTGCCTCATCGATTTTTAGCGTGTCACTGCTCGTTTCTTCCACGTCGGCCACATTAGCCGCATCCTTAGCTTCTTCCGCGCGGCAGCTACCAACGAAAGCCATCGTCCAGAAGAGGACGTATGCTGCCATTATTCCATTCAATATTCTCATCTTGCACCTCCTTCCATTTCTATGGACTCTCCCTCAAGTTTGGCAGGCTTCTCACCGGGGCTAGCCGTCTTTCCACATACAACAAAGATGAGCTTCGATGGATCAAACTTCTTAGCTGCCTTGTTAACATCGTCTACCGTTAAATTGTAGTAGTTGCTGAGTCCTTCATTGACGTCGTTCATTTTTACACCATCCGATCTCTCACTTGTGACAAATGATAAGATTGTGTAGCTTGAATTAAGTATGGTTCCAGCGTGTGTCACAACCTTGAATTTCCGCAGTTCCTCCTCCGTTATGCCGTGCTCATACAGTTCTTTACACTCCTTCTTAATGCACTCTATCACCTGCTGCACGTTTTCTGGGCGGGTACTGCTTGAGCCACGGATATGCGATTGAAGATCCTCTGAGTACACGTCGGACCTTATCCTGTATACAAGTCCACTTTGATCGCGTACAGTCCGTGCTAATCTCGAAACGAGCCCTGCAGCGCCCCAAATGTCGTTTGCTGCTCTCACTGCGTATTTCTCCTTGGAGCTACGCAAAACCCCTGGCAGAGCGAACAGAACAGTTGACTGAGGGTTGTTCAGTTCAACGTACTCCTCCTTGCCGGCTGTTCTGAGCTCTGTCTGCTGCCTAACAGGGCCGAAATTGTTTTTTCGATCTTTTATACTATCAAAAACCTTGTTAAACGCGCGCAAAATGTTCTCTTTGGGCAGACTGGAAACGATTGTTATAGCGGCGTGTCTTGGATCAAAAACAGCGTTATAGCACTCTACAACATCCTTCCTGGTATATTTCGGTATCCTTGCTAGCATCTCCTCATTTGTCTTGTTGTACGGGTGCCCATCCTCATACATCATGTGATTCAGCTTCTCAGCGGCGACGGTATCTGTTGAAAACATAGATTGTTTTACCGAGGCTACGCAGTTCTGTTTGATGATCTCAATCTTTTCTTCCTTCAAGTGAGCAGCTGACAGGACGTCACACAGGACATCGATCGCGATATCGAAATATTTTGCCAAGCATGCCACTTCGATGCATAAATCATCGTTATCAGGTGGACACCACACGTTGATCGAATGGGTATCTAAAAACTTCTTGAGTTCGGTAGAGTCCCGTGTTCCAGCACCATCAAGCAGTGAATTTATCATTACATTCAATATTCCAGGTCTGTCAGCAAAACTGCGTCCACCCTCATTTTTGAATGTAATGCAGAAACACACCATCGAAGATTCTGTGTTAACGCACCAGACCGGCTCTTTAAACTTTGTATGAAGCTCGCTGATATCTAATTTAACCTGTGATAGCTTAATATCCTTTACATCAAAACTTGATCGCTCCTTGTGCGACTCCCAGCTTTTGTATACATACAGCATCGTACTGCCCAAAAGCGCTAGTGATATTATCTTTAATGTCTTGCTTGCCATTACTTTCCTCCATTTAAAAACTTTGCCTTAGGAAACACAGTAAAAAAGTTTTGATACGTTTTCTCTGCGAGTTCCTCAACAGCAACGCCTCTTAGATTTGCAATGTACTCCGCAACTACTTTCACTAATGCAGGTTCATTCGGTTTACCCCTGTGTGGCACGGGGGCCAAATATGGACAATCTGTCTCCACCAAAATTTTGTCGTCTGGAACATACTGTGCTACCTCCCTGAGTTCAGCGGCTTTGTTAAATGTGACGATTCCAGAAAACGATACGTAGTGTCCAAGATTTAGAATCTTTTTGGCATTCTCCATGGTGCCTGTGTAGCAATGAAACACCGACGGCTTTATGGGATAATTCTCCATAACATCGAATATGTCGTCGAAACATTCCCGTGCGTGAATGATGCACGGAAGTTCACATTGCGATGCTATCCCAAGCATTTCGTCGAGCCCGTGCAACTGTATATCCTTTGGAACCTCATCCTGATAGTGGTAATCAAGCCCAATCTCTCCTACCGCTACAACCTTTTTATTTTTGGACAGCTCGATCATTTCTTTGGCGTCATACCCGCCTTTGAGACTGGTAGGATGAATCCCGACAGAACAGCATATGCCTTCATGTTGCTCAGCTATCGCCAAGTTTAAGTGCATGCTCTTAGAACTTGTGCAGACCGTAAGAATGTATTTGACGCCTGCCCGCCTAGCTGTTTCTAATTTTCCTGCTAAATTTGCATAGACTTCTTCGTAAAACAGGTGTGCGTGTGAATCCACCAGGATCATTCGAATGCCTCACTGAGAATCTCGTCTATGTGCTTTACGCATCTGATTTCTATTTCTCTGACCAAAGTCTCCGGGAGTTCCTGTATATCTTTCTTGTTTTCATTTGGAATAAACACTTTCTTTATTCCGCTTCTCCTGGCTGCTAACAGCTTTTCCTTGAGGCCGCCAATCTTTATGACCCTTCCTATTAATGTGATTTCGCCTGTCATTGCGATATCTTGCCTCACCTTCTTTTGGGTGAGTGCTGAGGTAATTGCTGTGCATATCGTGACCCCTGCTGATGGGCCATCCTTGGGCACCGCTCCCTCCGGGACGTGGACATGAACATCCACTTTCGAGAATTCCTTCTTGTCTATCCCCAGCTTCTTGTACTGGGATTTTATATAGCTGTATGCCGCCTTGATCGACTCCTGCATAACTTCACCGAGCTTTCCAGTGGAGATAATGTTGCCAGACCCGGGAAGTAATAATACCTCAACTGCCAAGCTGTCGCCACCAAACTCTGTCCAAGCAAGCCCCATCACTACGCCGACTCTCGGTTCCCCTTCGGTTTCAAGGTGCGTGTACTTGATGGCGCCCAGAAAATCTGAGAGATTTTCTTCATCCACATCTACGGACGTGATGTTTTCATCAGATACAATCCTTCTTACTGCCTTTCTTGAGACCTTCGCGATCGCTCTCTCAAGGTTCCTGACTCCGGATTCCATGGTGTAGTTCTTTATCATCGTCATTACCGCAGAGTCGCTGATCTGCAGCTCTCCAGCCCGCAGCCCATTTAGCTCTAGCTGCTTCGGAATGATATGAATCTTGGCTATATGCAGCTTCTCTTCCTCTGTATACCCGGATAGGTTGATTATCTCCATCCTATCAAGTAGAGCGTGCGAAATATCCAGACTGTTCGCTGTTGTTATGAACATTACCTCGGACAAGTCGTATTGTATCTCGATATAGTGATCCACGAATGACTGATTTTGCTCCGGGTCCAGCACTTCCAGTAGCGCCGACGCCGGATCACCACGCCAATCCGCACCTAGCTTATCAATTTCATCCAGCATAATGACAGGATTGGTCGTCTTCGCTTTTCTTATTGCCTGGATTATCTTGCCAGGCATGGCGCCTATATACGTCCTGCGGTGCCCTCTGATCTCCGCTTCATCGTTCACTCCACCCAAGGCTACTCTTGCAAATGCTTTTTTAGTGGCATCTGCAATCGCTTTGCCCAGGGACGTCTTCCCCACACCTGGGGGGCCAACAAAGCACATGATCTGAGCTTTCATTTTCGGCACCCTCTTTTGTACGGCGAGGTACTCCATGATCCTTTCTTTGACCTTTTCCAGTCCATAGTGGTTTTTTTCCAGTATTTTTTCCGCCTCTTGCATAGAGGTTCCACCACTTGATGGCTTCCACGGGACGTTTAGGAGCCAATCAACATAGTTCCTGATGATCCCACCTTCCTGTGACATCGTTGGCATATTTTTCAGCTTTGCTATCTCGTGGAGCGCCTTTTCCTTTGCCTCTGTCGTCATCTTCGATTTTTTGATCCTGCCCTCTAGTGACCTTATCTCTTGATTGGCATCCTCGGCATCCCCAAGCTCCTTGTATATAGCCTTTAGTTGCTCGTTCAGGTAGTACTCTTTCTGATTTTTCTCAACCTGTTTCTTGACCCTATTCTTTATCTTCTTCTCGACTATCACGAGCTCGGACTTCTCTTCCATCATATAGATTAGCTTGTCTAGCCTGTCCTTAACGGAGATGGTCTCCAAGATGTATTGCCTTTCACTCACTTTTAGTGGAAGGTAAGATGCTATCGAATCACAAAGCTTTGAGGGATCCTCAATTGAAGAAACAGAAGCTAGGGTGCCTGGTGGCAACTTCCTGTTTTGCTTGATGAACGACTCGAAGTTGGACAAGAGCGCCAGTCTTCGCCCGTCAAGTTCTTTTGCGTTGCGCACGTCAGCCCTTGCCTCTGCCACAACTCCCATCATTATTTGTTCATCGTTGATCACGTGCTTAAGCACTGCTCTAAATAGCCCGTCCGCAAGTATTTTGACTGTGCCGTCAGTCAACTTGATCATCTGCTCTATGGCACAAACAGTTCCAAATTTGTATAGATCACCAGGTGTTACTACGTCCACAGACGGGTTGTTCTGCGTCACAAACAACACTTGCCCATTGGCCTCCAGTGCTGTTTCCACGGCCTTTATCGATTTCTGGCGACCAATAAACAACGGCACCACAAACTTCGGGAAAACAACAGTGTCCCTCAGGGCAACAAGCGGCAGCTTAATATCAACACTCTTTTGGCGCATTAATCCCAGAAATCCACATAACACGTGAACTATCTAGTGGCCATTCTATAGAAAGGTGCTGGAGATGTCTAGGTGTGTGATGCAACATTGTACGTGTCCACGTCATATGTGTCAGAATGTGGCCCACGTGTGTTATCTCATATCTACATGAACTTTGTCAGACATTTGTGCTGTCGTCTGCGTTATATCAGGACGGCCATGTACCCAAGTCTTACATGGCTACGCCAAAGCAACTGAGGTATTACGTTGAGAGATACAAAATAGTTAGGGGCTGTCCTAGATAACAACTAAAAACCACCATCAATCCATTGAAAAAGCCGGGTCTTCATGATAGGAGTTTTTTGGTGTTAAACTTCCTCCTGTGTTCTTGTGAGTCAATAACCAAAACTTATGAAAAAATGGTGTCACGGTGTCCTTGTGTAAGTTAAGGATTTCTGGGGAACTCCTTGCAGTGGGTCCTACCGCGGAGTACTCCTGTTTTGGTTTGCTTAATCTGCTCTTTCGCATCTCTCCGTCCTAGATTATTTTGCTTATCTATGACAGCCCCTAGAGTTTTTTTTCCTATATTCTTATATGAAATTGAAGTTATTAATAGCATGATAGGAAATTTCCTTGCTAAGTTTAGGAGAAGGCGAACTAGGGTTACCACCAGGAGCGTGGAGATGGTAGGCTTACCATCGTACTTCTACCCATGTTTTATGCATGGATCCATATGTCAGGATTTGCTGCGGGGATGGTTACCAACCTTCATGTGTAGATGTTACCATTGTCCCCTATCGGTCGACACAATGCTACCGTCCTATCACATCTTATCTCTGAAAGCTCCTTAAAAAAATGATGTAAAATACGGGTAATCTTTAGCCCATCTTAAGGTTTTTTACGTAGTTCTGATAAGCCTTGTTTTTTGAGAGCTCGGCGTGTGGGCCAAAACTGGTTGCAGACTCGCCGAGGTAGAGGATCTTGTCTGAGTAGATCACTATTTTGGGGTCGGTAGTAGCAATGAGTAGCGTTTTGACTGGTGTTACATATGCCAGGTACTCACGAAAGAGGTTAGCTGCCGTAGTCGAAACAAACTTTTCGGGGGCTCTTACGAGTAAAAGATTTGGTTTCTGTAGTTCAACACGACCCATCTGTATTTTCAGTAGTATCTCCTGAGAAACGCTTAGGTTGCCGTCAGAGTCGAACACCTCCTCGTCCTTGATGTCCGACAGCCCTATCTTTTCCACGACCTCTTCGAGATTTTCACGATGGATATTCGCGAGTTCCAGATTGTTCGCTACAGTGCCGTAAATTAGCCCAAATTGCTCGCTGAAAACACCGATCTGTGCCCGCAGAGACTCCGTCTCAATCGATTCAATGGGGTCTCCAGATATATGAATCGTGCCTGCCTGTGGTTCGTAATATTTCAGAATCAGATCAAAGATCGAAAGCCCAGAAGCGGCATTCTCTCCAGTGATCGAGATACACTCTCCTGGGAGCACGGAAAACGTTATATCACTCAAGATAGGATGGTCCGATATTTTTGTCGGCTCCTGGAAGCTCACTTTATTGAAGGCAATGACCAAGTTGGGATTGCCAGGAATCTGCCTGGTTCTGATTGACTTTTTACGCTTTGATACATACTGTGATATATCATCGAACCTTATACTGTTGATGCGCATGTACCTCATTATGGAAGTTAGAAACATGGTCCAAAAGAAGATGCACATAAAATACAGCGGCTCGACTTCAGATATAACCGCAAAATTCAGTTCAACATACGATTTCTGTGCCGTATATAGGAAACACACCACGGAAAACAAGAGGCAGATATAGAAAATGGAGTGCCATACCGCCTTTTTGATGGATTGCCGTGCCATCTTCACGGAATCTACGCGTTGGGTTCTATACCGTCCAAGAATGTATTCACTCGCATTGTAGAGTTGTATGCCACGAGTAGCCGCAGTCGTATTCCTCACAAATTCCATGAAGGGGGGTCTGTGGTTTCTGATATCGCAAACATTGACTATGCGCACGGCTGTGGTTATTATGATTCCCACGGTCATATGTGAGATAAACAGCAGCAGGCCTGCATCTCTGGCTTTGTATAGTATCATGCCGATGCTAGCAATTGTCAGAATAGCGAACGGAGTCGCGAATCCAAGGAGCTCGAATTTATAATCTTCGCAAATGCTGATCTTGGAAATTGTATCATCGGCAATATGCAGCACGTCCTCTTGCGAAATTTTATTTACATCTAAATCTATCGCTGTGATACCAAACTTGCTCAGCTGAGCGGTGGTTTTTTTGCGGATCAGCATGTTAGAATAATACCAAGACAACAAAAATACGGTCGCCAGTATGAACATCGAAGACATCTGGGCGTAGAACGTAAAATCCTCGCTTCCTAGTGTTATGAAGTTACTGTGAAAAACCCCAAACAGCGCAACCGGTGCCATGCCTAGAGTGAGAACATACGCTGTTATCCAACTAATTTTGAGCATCTTCAACATCCTGGTGGAGTCAAGGGGGATCGAACCCCTGACCTCTACAATGCCATTGTAGCGCTCTCCCAGCTGAGCTATGACCCCAGCGCCGTCCCTCTAACACACTCCAGTCTGATGAATGTAGCTGATTAGTGGGATTTATGCAAGTGGTGTTGGCACCTGCACAAATCTTCGTCCTACTCTGTGGATTCATGGCCAGCTTCGGTCTCGACCTCTTCTAACTGGTCTTCCGGCGGCTGCATATGTGGGTCATCACAAACATGTTCAGTGTTTGGTTCTTCGGAATGACCTGGTTCAGTCTCTGTATTAGACGGCTCCGGTTGAGTATCCAGTGGCTCGTATTCCTCAATGAGCTTCACGAGGTTTGGCAGGCTTTCTGGTGGTATATTGGGATCTTTGCTAAGCTCTATATTAAGTATTGCGCATGCTTCTTCTTCGCTTATTACATTCTCACGACACGTGCACTCTATCTCCTTTATGGTTTTTTCGATTATGTCCATAAGTCCGCACGAGTCTATCTCGGTTATTCCCAAATCGTAAAGTCGCCGCCTGATACTACGGCCCCCTCTGATCTCTTTTGCCATTATCTCTAGTTTCTTGCAATAACAACCGACCGGCGTTGTCGGATCCAGCCCAGTAGACTCAGCCTCTGCAGCCAGCTCCTCTTGCTCCTGCACTGCTTCTTGCTCGTAGTTCGGCTCTGTAGCTGGCTCTTCCTCCTCATGTGTTGTCTCAGCCTCTGCGGCTGACTCCTCCTGTTCCTGCACTGCTTCTGATTCAGGCTCTGTGATTTGTTCATCTGTAGGTTGCGTTCCTTGCGGGCTTTCCTCAAGTTGCTGTACTGGAGATATGCTACTTTCATCTCCTTGCAATGGCGGGTTGTCAAGCAAGTCATCAGAGGCCACGGCTGTTTCAAACAGTCCAATGGTTGCGAATGTGAGCAATTTCACGTGTTTCATGTTTATTTTCCCAAGGTAAGATCATTTACAATTCCAGCGTAGCAATGGTCGTGTATTCCATTCAATGTATGGGGCATCTCCATCGGTGGAAGTGTACTTTGATGGATAATTTTGCCTGGCCTCACTCGCTGGTTGGTCGTGCTTTTGATTGCGAAAAAATTCGATATGGTGTAGCATTACATGTCACGTTTGGAGTACGAGGTTTGCTCGAGACGTTGATGAGTGGAGGCGGGCGTGTACTGCTATGGTCTTTAAGCTAGGGAAGTCAGGCACATGAAGCCAGAAGATCTGTATGCGTGGCGTGAATATGCAAGAACCGTGGAAAAACTATGCAAGCCTAACGCATTCGTTGTGGCAAGAACACGAAAGATAGTACACAAAGCCAGAGGTGATACCTCCATCAATAGAATCATCGAATCCAGGTGTTCTGCTAAACACTATGAGGTAGTCACACTAAGTAGAGCAGATAAGAGAAAGT
>JAIRMJ010000043.1 GCA_031258785.1 Holosporales bacterium
GTGGCAGTTAAATCCTCTGCAAAGCATGAAATTATTTTGTTTCTCTTATTGGTGCTCAACCTACTGTATTTCCTCATCTCCACAGCATACTCCTTCTGAGATGCTAGTCAAGAGCCATTACTGGCTTTCGCTTGGAATTTCGGCGGATTATGTTATGCTCCACCGTGAGGGATTGTCAGAGTTACTGAATGATAATTAAGTTAATTAAATTTGTCTTTTTTCTATCAGTAATTGGTGTGGTAATTTACTGCCTAGTCGGACTTCCGTCATTTCACAATCAGCACAGTACTGACATCGGCGATCTTGCAACACGCGGAGAATCGATACAATACAAAAGGCGCCTAAAAAACGGCACGCTGACGATCATAGCTAGCCATGCCGAGATGAAGTCAGCAAACTGCATCATCTTGAAAGATGTCCAGGCTATCCTCAAGAGGGATTCCAAAATCACGACGATCAGTAGCCCAATCTGTGAGATCGTACCAAAGAAGCGACAGGCATACCTCAAGAAAGACGTACACATGAGAACTGCGGACACTATGTGTCAAACAGATTCCGTAGTGATAGACTTTAAAAAGAATACAATCTCTGGAAAATCCAAGCTACACGGCACAAAAGCTGGCATGAAGTTTGTTGCCCAGGAGTTTTTCATAGCCGAGAATGGCAAAATTGTTCTGAAACATGCTAGAATGCTCAAGACTATAAAAAAGACAGGGGTTCGTTCACGGTCTTGATCAAAGGTACATGTAAAAATCTAGGAAGAGCTGTCACGTATGGTATTCTTGTATCTTTTTCGTGCATGGCTGAAGATGCGATAGAAACATCATCAGATGAGATGTCATTCGATATCGAAACGAACGAGTGTGTACTGAGCGGCAACGCCGTCGTCAAGTACAATGACAAGACATTTAAGGCAATGTCAATCACAATGAACAAGAGTAAATCGGATGCACTTCCTCAAAAGATGGTAGCAACCGGAGGTGTTTATTTTGAGGACCGACATATAACGATCAGGGCAAAAACGTGCAGAATTGATGACAATACAGCGACGTTTTCAGGCGGCATCACGATAACGAGCAATGAAATCGGCATCATTACCGCAGAGAAACTAAAATATGATGTAAGGACCGGCAAGGTGAACATAACCTCTAAGAATTGGACAAAATTGGTTTTATGTCGCAAACAGGAAGACTCAATTAACTCGATAGTGAAAAAATGACATTAGACGTGGTGAACGTAGCTAAATCGTTCAGAGAGAGGCCAGTTCTCAGAGGGCTTACTGTTTCATTTAACATTGGCGAGATAGTTGGAGTCCTCGGGCCAAATGGGGCCGGGAAGACGACTCTGTTTTCGATCTTGGCCGGTATTATGAGGGCAGATTGCGGCCAGATAAGGCTCGCTGGATCGGAAATAACGACACTAAAGATTCACCAGCGTGCTAGAGCAGGGATAGTCTACCTACCCCAAGATTCGTCGATCTTTCGTGGTCTATCAGTTGAGGACAATATCAAGGCAGTCCTACAGATAACATACTCGTCCAGAAAGCAGGTCAATACAAAACTAGAGGAGCTTTTAGATGCATTCTCTATAACTCACCTGAGAAAATCGAAGGCGCCGTTCCTTTCAGGTGGCGAAAGGCGAAAGGTCGAAATAACGAGGGCACTGGCTACATCGCCGTCATTCCTCATGCTAGATGAACCGTTCTCTGGGATAGATCCAATCTCGGTGAGCGAAATCGTAAGCATCATCAAATCCCTCAAGCATCAAGGGATAGGGGTGATAATCACAGATCACAACGTCAGGGAGACACTGCAAGTCATAGACCGAGGATACATAATCGCAAATGGCGAAATTCTTACGAGCGGCTCTGTTACCGAGATCATGAACGATGAAGGTGCAAAAAAACAATACTTAGGCAGCAAGTTTAAGATATAAGCATTGTGAAATGTGCCAGCTCTAGACACCTCTTCTCCTATCTGGCTTCGTCATACTGATAGATTTCTTCTTCCGTTGGTATCTACCTACCTTTGTACTAGTCAGTGATTTCACTGCGGTACTCGGCTAGAGGTTGTGTCTCAAGCCACTTTTCTTGGTCGAGTTCAGGAGCGTTGGCGTGTGATATCCTCCAAAGAGTCCCTATCAATCCTCTGCGCGACGTTTTTCCGCAATTCTCGCGCTCTTACCTGTTCTGCCGCGCAGATAGTAGAGTTTGGCTCTGCGTACCCTGCCGTGTTTAATGACACTTATTTGTATATTCGGAGAATAGAGATGGAACAGTCTTTCCACACCTTCTCCATTCGATATCTTTCTAACTTTGAATGACGAGTTTATCCCGCGGTTCTTTTTGGCTATAACGACGCCATCGAACGCCTGGCGCCGCGTATTCGCGCCTTCGCTGATCTTTACGGAGATACTCACCTGATCTCCTGGCCTAAAAGCCGGAATCTTGTTTCCAGCCGTAGCCTTTTCGATGTTTTCTCTGTCAATTCCAGCGATCAGATTCATATTCCCACACATAATTCCACCCAACACTACCGCTCATTATCCTGCTTTGCATACCGCTCCCACAGATCCGGTCTTGCCGCCTTGGTCATCCGCTCAGCGCACTCCGTTCTCCATCTATCTATCATTCCATGATCACCAGACAGAAGCACCTCCGGTACTGGAGCGCCATTCCAAACAGCAGGTTTAGTGTACTGCGAATGCTCCAAAAGGTCAAGAGAAAAACTCTCATTAACGACAGAGAGAGCGTTGTTAATCATATCTGGGATCAACCTTATGCATGAATCTATGACTACGATCGCTGGAATTTCACCGCCAAAAAGAATGTAGTCGCCGATACTGATCTCGTCCATGCCATGCGTGCTTTTCCAGTGATCTATGACGCGCTGATCCACACCTTCATACCTACCACATAGGATGATAAGCCCATCCTCATTGCCATCTGTGAGTCTACTGGCTACCTTATTTGAGAACACCTCTCCACGTGGCGTCATGAACAATATTTTCGGCTTTTTCTCATAATGTGCCAATGCAGCCGTCATGGCATCATGTACCACGTCCGGCCTCATAACCATCCCTGGCCCGCCACCGTATGTCGTGTCGTCAACTTTTCTGTGTTTATCTCTCGCAAAATCCCTGATATTTATCGTTTTGATGTCCCACAACTTTCTTAGCCTCTTCCCAGCTATACCGTACATGAGCGGCCCAGGGAACATCTCTGGGAATATTGTTACTACAGTGATCAAAAACATGGTTTCACGAAGAGAGCGCGCAGTAGCGACTTTAAACTCGACCTACAGCAGCAATATTATCATGTCATGTGCTGAACTTTAAAATGAATATGTCGTGATCGTTTCGCAGCTCGATGGCTAAACCATTTGAAACAACGTTGTAGCAATCGACCGTTGTGGCGTGTATAATTTGGAGCAGAGTGGTTTTTTGGATGCCTTAGTTGTGTTCAATCGTTTGTTTGGGTTTCTATCCACCGACATGGCGATAGATCTTGGCACTGCGAACACGTTGGTGTACGTCAGTGGAAAGGGAATAGTTTTGAACGAGCCGTCAGTTGTCGCGGTCTCCAACGTAAACAGCAAGATGGAGGTACGTGCCGTTGGAAACGAGGCGAAGCAGATGTTGGGCAGAACCCCTGGGTACATACAGGCTATACGACCGCTACGTGATGGAGTTATCGCTGATTTTGAGGTCGCCGAGGAAATGATCAAATACTTCATCAGGAAGATACACAACAGGGGTATGTTCACCGCCCCGAAGATAGTGATCTGCGTGCCATATGGAGCGACTGCGGTCGAGAGGAGGGCCATACAGGAGTCTGCTGAGGGTGCCGGAGCGCGTGAGGTGTACCTAATAGAAGAGCCGATGGCTGCCGCGATTGGCGCCGGTCTACCTATCGGTGAGCCGGTTGGATCCATTGTTGTTGACATAGGCGGTGGTACTACAGAAGTGGCAGTGATTTCGCTCGGTGGGATAGTATACGCTTCTTCCATACGTGTTGGTGGCGACAAGATGGACGAGGAGATCGCAGCATATATCAGAAAGAACTACAACTTACTGATAGGTGAGGCAACTGCCGAGAAGATCAAGAAAGAGATAGGATCAGCAGTCTGCACGTCATCAAGCAAAGATATAAAGATGATCATTAAAGGACGGAGCCTTTTGGACGGTAACCCAAGAGATATTGAGATTACACAAAAAAATGTGGCAGAAGCTTTACTCGATCCCATCACAACAATAGCTAGCGGAGTAAAGGAAGCTATCGAAAATACACCACCAGAGCTTGTTTCCGACATTATGGATAGCGGTATAACACTGACTGGTGGTGGAGCCCTTCTACAGAACCTTGACACCATAATTACACACATAACCGGAGTATCTGCAAAGGTAGCAGACAACCCGCTAAACTGCGTCGTCCTCGGCACGGGGAAGGCGCTAGCCGAGACAAAACGGATTGGATCCATTTTGTTAAAAACATAGTGACTACCCTGCAATGATCGTTCTGGCCCTACTGATTGAGGTTATTCTTGGGATAGCGGATATCATTGAGTACGTGCTTATAGGATATATCATCCTGGGGTGGGTAATCTTCTTTGGCCTTGTAAGCAACAGGGAAGGGGTAATCTTCAGGTTGTATGTGTTTCTCATGAGCAAGGTCGAGCCAGTTCTATCCGTGATACGAAGATTCCTGCCTGCGATTGCCGGTCTGGACTTCTCCCCACTAGTGATATTTTTTGGTCTGCATTTCGCCAAGATAATGTTGATACGCCTGTTTTACGCCTTAGCATATGGATGATGAGAACGATCTGGAGCTCACCGTAGCACAGATTATCAACAAATACGACCTATGCCGGCAAAGAGGGCGACTCAAGGCTTATGGTCAGAACTTCCTCTTAGACGGCTCTCTATTGAGAAAAATTGCAGGAAGTGCATTTCCAATAGGTGCTGATGACGCGATTATCGAGGTAGGGCCAGGACCGTGCGGACTCCTGAGAGCCATAATGGAGTACTCGAAAGCAAACGAAATATATTGCATTGAGAAAGACACCTTGTTCAAACCAATTCACGACAATCTCGTGGCTCATATCCGCGGTAGAACACCACCCCACTTTGTGTATGAAGATGCGTTGAAGGTAAAGCTGCAAAGCCTTACAAATAGACATCTCGTAGTAATTTCAAATTTGCCATACAATGTTGGGTCTAAGCTGCTGGTTAATTGGCTATCCGATCTAACGAGAATAAACAAGATGGTACTGATGTTCCAAAGAGAAGTGGCAGACAGGATCTGTGCCGATGCGGGTACCAAGGAATACGGAAGACTGAGTATCATTTCGCAACTCCTGTGTAAGACAGAAAAGTTGTTTAACGTCTCGTGTTCGGCATTTGTGCCAAAACCAAAGGTGACATCCGCTGTCGTGAGGTTAACTCCACATAGCGGCGCTCACGTGGAAAATATGGCAAACATAGAGAGACTCACAGCCGATTGCTTTAGGCACCGCAGGAAGACAATGTCCAAGATCATCAGCAGGTACTACGGCGTTGACGCAATAGCGGCGCTAGACAATTGTGATATAGACAAGTTGGCTCGCCCAGAAAATGTTCCTCCACTAAAGTTTCTCGCCTTAGCCACTGCATTGTGCAATGTCACCAGACTTTGAACTAGAAAAGCTGCATAGTAAGAGCGAAGAGATCGTGTGTGGCGTGGACGAAGCTGGCTTGGGTCCGTTAGCTGGCCCCCTTGTGGTCGCATCATGCGTTATTGAGAGTTTGGAGCTATCACAAGAGTTGATGCTTGGAATCGATGACTCCAAGAAACTGACGAAACAGAAACGCGAGCGCATCTACGGGATAATGATGAACTCTGGCAATATCAAGCATAACGTGGCAATCGTAAGCAACGACGAAATAGACACTATCGGACTGTTAATGGCGTGGCAAGACGGCGTCAGGAGATCTGTACAGTCACAAGGAGCGGCAATCTGCCTAATTGATGGAAACAGGAGCGTTTTCTTAACGCATTGCCTGACAGTTCCAATAGTTAGGGGCGACCAAAAGAGCTATTCAATAGCGGCCGCCTCAATTATCGCAAAAGTCACCAGAGACCGAATAATGCAGGAAATCCACCAAGAGTTTCCACTCTACGGATTCGATAAGAACGTCGGATACGGCACAACCGCGCATATAACTGCCTTGAACCGATACGGCCCATGCAGGTACCACAGAAGAAGCTTCGCCCCAGTCAGAAAACTATGTAGGCATATTTAACTTAACCTCAGCCCAACACACTCCAGGACCATACAGTTAGTATTAACTGATGTTTATAATGTAAGGTGAAATATGGAACTGACGTTGGCACAGTACAAAAGGACAAGTGGGTATTTCCCGAAACAGAGAGGAAACGTAAAGAATGATAATTACAAAGTAGTAAATGCATTATGTGCTCGTTCGCAGAAGAGTTATTCCGATTGTTCCGCCGCAAGTAAACCGAAAAATACCGTGGGAATACGATAAAGAGCTGTATAAACAAAGGAATATCATAAAAAACATGACAAAAATTGCTATATTTTGCTACAGTTAGCAGAGTCGCCAAAAACAGCCCTTAAGTCCTTTTACTGGCACACTCGTTGCAAAAGCGCTTCTGGCTTAAATGCTTGCTTGAAAAACTAAGTATAATTTTGCACAATCTACAAGATGGGCTCAGCACAATACAAAATTTGAATCGACAGGCGAAGAATTTTTGTGGTTTGGTATTTGGGACACTGCTCACGATAGCCGGTGCAGTGGCCGATCCGGTTCCTAACCTGCATATTGTAGTTGAGAGAAGGGCCAGCTTAATCGGTAAGCGACATATCGACAAAGCGGCGGCAAATCAACCGGATTCCGAAGGGAAAAAACCATATAAGCGACAACAAGAGAAAGAAGAACCTCAGCACGAGGACCTGCATACAATAATAATGAAACAAGGATCATTGATAACTGGGAACAGCGAAAGAGAACAGGAGGAGCTCATTGAAAATCTAATAAATGGAAAAGCTGAGCATCATCTGATATCTCCAGCACTGGTGAAAACATTTAAAGATACACTTCTTGATTTTGAGAGAGAGTTCGATTCGAGCTACGAGATCCTTCTGCACAGAAAAGAAAACATCCGTCTGTATCAAGAGAAGAACAAAAAGCTAATTGATTACACGGCCATATACAAATTCTATGATTCCGACACAGATCTGGGAACTAAATTTATCGTACACATTTACCCAACCGACATGCCTGGAACATATGCCAAATCCTACGGCAGCACCATATTCCTAAGGTTCAACTATGGGAACTTAACAAGAGATCTGTGCGCGGTCCTACGTGAGGTATGCAGCTGGCTCTATGACAGCATAACACCCAACCGGGCTCAATACATTGAGAAATATTTCATGAGCCATGGATCTCGATGTGCAAAAGTGGCATACATGATGTTTAGGGATGTGCTTGCCCATGCGATAGGCAACATATGGACATGTGAACAATTAAAAAACGCTGGGCAGGCAGATTCGCAGGCCAGCCCTCATCAGAATGAATCCATTGAAAGGATCGCGCAAGAACTCGTCCCAATCATAAAAAGATACTTAGTTAACCGCAACGAGATGGATGGAGACTTCTTTGATAGATACATAGATCTAGTGGAAAGGCTGTATCCACAAGCAAAAGAGACTCCAGAGATCTTGCTAACTCACGTCTCTTTGATTGTTGAAAGCGGAATCGACGTTACGTATTGCAATCAGCAAGTTAGGGCTGGCCTTCACACGAGACGGATAACGAACAAGGTATCTGACTATTCAACGATATTTGTCGGACTTGGGCTCGGCCATCCTGCGCTGAGGAGCATCACGGAGAAAATTCCTAATAGGGATAATGACTACTTGTTCGTAACGACAAACAGCAAGGGTCAGCTATATATCGTGATTAAGACACAGGACGAAGGAAAGATCAAGAAGGCTATTGACAAAATCAAAAAAATGCCAAAAATCCAGATTGGATACATAGCTGATCTATGTTGATACCGGATGGCGATGGATGTGATACTTATCGTGGACGATGATGAGCGGCTGCGCTCCCTCATGATTGACATATTGAAACTACACGCATATTCCGCGATAGGCGCTCGATCCGCCAACGAAGCCCGGTCTCTTCTAATGACAAACAACTTTGATGCGATTATAGTTGATTGGATGATGCCACATGAATCTGGGATAGACTTAATCAAGTCAATCAGAAGCTCCGTGTCACACGTGCAAAATATACCGGCAATTATGCTGACCGCTATTGATGGCAGAGACAACAAAGTCACCGGCTTCGACGCCGGTTATGACGACTACATAACAAAGCCATTTGAAGCTTGTGAGTTAATCGCTAGGCTGCGCTCGCTGATCAGACGTACGAAGAAGAAAACCGCAGCTAGGATCGTTAAGTTTGGAGATTGTGAGTTCAACATGGAAAGTGGAATCCTGCTCCGGAATTCAAAAGACGTACGTCTAACAACAACAGAACTGATGCTGTTAAAGGAGCTCTGTCAGCGTCCAAATGCCACATGCCCCAGGTCAGAACTCGCAAAAAAATTTAACTTTAAAGTATCGGATAGGACAATCGATGTTCAGATCGCCAGACTTCGCAGAAAGATTGGTGATACTACCAAAGATCAGCAAATAATTCGAACAGTACGATACATCGGCTATACGCTTCATTGTCTGCCGTAGGGAGCGGGCTTTATCCCCATATTAGATGTTGACGATCAGCGCCTCACAATGTAGACTGATCGGTAAAGGGCATGGGCTCATAGCTCAGTTGGTAGAGCATCTGACTTTTAATCAGAGGGCCACAGGTTCGACCCCTGTTGAGCCCACCATGCGCTCTGTCTCCTTCGTCTAGGGGCCTAGGACACCGCCCTTTCACGGCGGCAACACGGGTTCGAATCCCGTAGGAGACGCCACTGTGAGAATTTCTGCTAACACGAAAGATAGTACACAAAGCCAGAGGTGATACCTCCATCAATAGAATCATCGAATCCAGGTGTTCTGCTAAACACTATGAGGTAGTCACACTAAGTAGAGCAGATAAGAGAAAGT
>JAIRMJ010000023.1 GCA_031258785.1 Holosporales bacterium
AGGAGATATATTGATATATAGATGTTGGCTGTTGTAGCTGAGAATGTCGTGGGTAACCTATAGGGTTTTCCACACATTCTTAGCTCTTACACGTATGGATTAAAATACGGTTGACTTTAGATATGTGGTAGACGCATCCAGGCCACATAGGGCTTGATTGACAAAACCTATTCATATGGATACAATTCATGCACTGGTTATTGGTGAGCTACTGAGAACGATGGCAAAACTGTACTTCTACTACTCAGCTATGAACGCTGGAAAGACAACCAAATTACTGCAGAGCAGTTTCAACTACGTTGAAAGGGGAATGGACACGATCCTATACACTTATAAGTTCGATGATAGGTTTGGGTCGGCACGGATAGCGTCGAGAATAGGACTCAGCGACCAGGCGAGTACATTCGACAAGAGCGTCAATCTGCTGGATGATGTTACGTCTAAACTTACAAAGAAAACGGCTTGCATCTTCGTGGATGAGGCGCAGTTTTTAACAAAAAAGCAGGTCTCAGAACTGTGCAGGGTTGTGGATGAGCTTGGGATCCCTGTGTTGGCGTACGGACTCAGGACGGACTTTTTAGGTGAGGCATTCGAGGGCAGCCTATACCTTCTACTCTGGGCGGACGAACTAATAGAAGTCAAGACGATATGCCACTGTGGGAGGAAAGCCACTATGAATGCCAGATTTGATGAGAACAAGAAGATCTTGAGGGATGGTGAGCAGATCGACATAGGTGGCAACGAGAAGTACGTGTCCCTATGCAGGAAACACTATATAGAAGGAAATGTTGGAGAAATTCAATAGGCTGTGTTACACTGTCATATAGGGGGGAGAAGTTTTTGCGCACGTGACAGTATGAAGGGAAATGTACTAGAGGCCGTCATAGGTGCGGCTGTTCTCGTTATCGCCGCAATGTTTTTGTATTTCGCGTATATTACGAAAGATGAAGACATAAGCGACGGCTATATACTAGTCGCGAGATTCGAGGACGTTGGTGGCCTGTCAGTAGGTTCCGACATAAAGTTGAATGGAATAAAGGTTGGCGTGATAAAGAACCTAGCAATAGACGAGAATTACCAGGCACGCGTGGAGTTACTTCTCAAAAACGAGATTAAGATTCCGGATGACAGTTCTGCATCCGTTACGACTGATGGTCTGATGGGCAACAAGTTTATAGCCCTCTCTGCCGGCTTTTCCGAGCAAAAATTCAATGAGGGGGATGAAATAGAATCTACCAGATCCTCTCTCAATCTCGAGAAATTAATAGATAAATTCCTCTTAAGCCTCTCTCCTCAGCCGAAGAAAGAATGAACTTGTACAGACAAATTAAAGCGGCAGTCATGCAGATGCTCGACGAAAAGAAGGCGCTGGACATCGTGGAGATCCCACTGAGCGCGGGGCTAGGAAGATTCTCGGAGACATGCCTAATAGCGTCTGGTACATCCTCTAGACAGATGCAGGCGGTTGCTGACCACCTATATAGGTTCTTCAAATCTCAAGGACAGAAGCCGTTGATTGAGGGCAGCGCCGAGAGCGGCTGGATTATAATAGAGGCAGCAGGAATCGAAGTGCACTTGTTTAAGCCGGAAATGCGGTCGTACTATGATCTAGAATCGCTCTTAAAGCGGCAGTATGCCTCTTAAAATCGGCCAATGCTAATAACTTTGGGGCTCTTCAAAAACGCCTCACAATTATTGAAAATTAACAAAACGATGTGCTGGTAGCCTGCAGCTCACCAGAAAGAAGCCTATCAAATTCTTGCCATTAGACACAGAGACTTATATAAGTTCTCCACTAAATCGGCTGGCTTTAGGGAAATCCCAAATTCGTCCTTTAGATTCGTCGCTGTTTCAAGAGGTGAAGCTGCCAGGTTGATGCCAATCCCAACCACGGCGTATGGATAAAAGATTTCTATCAGTGTGCCTGCAGCTTTCTTCCCGTTTATCAGAATATCGTTTGGCAACTTCATGCTTATATCGTCTGAATTGGTCAGTTTTTTCAGAAATGTCACAAGTTTTTCTACCACAATGTGATTTAAAGAGGCGGCATCTTTTTCGTGAACTTGCAGGTGTTCCATATTGATGATATACGTACAATGGAAGTTGCCAGCTACTGATATCCAAACCCTGTCGTTTATTCTGCCGCGGCCAGAAGTCTGCACGTCGGCCAAAATCGCGAGATCTGAGACGATGTTTGCATTCGCGATAATCTCAAGGGCCACGTCATTTGTGCTGTCGACTGTCTGGAAATGTCTGATCTGCAGGTTCATTTGCTGAAAAATTCCAATACTTTATCTGTGACATAAGTCACGTCGTCCTCAGATAGAAGTGGATGCAGTGGAATAGAAAGGATTTGTCCATACAGCTTCATCGAGTTCGGAAGGTCGTAGCCAAGATTGAAATATGTTAAGAGATGGTTTGGCTTATACTGAACGCCGGTTTCTATCCCGTTTGTATCAAGGAATGCTTTTAAAGCGTTTCTTTTCTGATTCTTTACTAGGATCGGAAATATGTGAGGCACAGCAGTCTCTGTGTTTATCGGCAATAGCTTGACTTCTTCCAAGGCGGAAAATGCTGAAACATACGTCTCCGAATTGCGTAGCCTCCTGGCCTTTATTTCAGAAAACCTGGCGAGTTGGGCTCTGCCAATAGCTGCAGCTATGTTATTCATGTGCAGTCTCCACCCTTGGGTTTTCACATCTGTGTCCCAGCTACGTTGTCCAAGAAACCTTCTGTCTGTATCTCCCTCCACACCGAGCAACCTCAAGTCCTTCAATTTGTCAGTTACCGTGTCTTGCGTTGTCAACACGCAACCTCCATCGCCACACGAGATGTTCTTTATGGGATCGAAACTGAAGCATAGTATCCCATTCCTCTTCGATATATCTTGGTCCCCAAATGAATGTGCGGCATCCTCGATCACGGCCAACCCGTTTTCAGAGGCAAACTGATATACGTCGTCTATGCCGCTGCTGCATCCTGCGAACAGAACAGGCATAATAGCCTTTGTTTTCGAAGTTAGGCGTTTTTTAGCATCATCAATATCTAGGAAACCTGTGTTGGGATCGACATCACATGGCACCGGTATTGCGCCATTCGCCTTCACTGCCTGAAAGGAAGCAACAAACGTATATGTGGGGACCAGAACCTCATCTCCAATGCCTATTCCGCAAGCCTGCACAGACAACTGCAAAGCTGCGGTACACGAGTGGACGCAAGTCACTTTCGCATCGGCTCTAGCGAAAAACTTGTGTAGCTCCTCTTCAAAAAGCTTCACTTCCTCGCCCATGTTCACAACCTGTGTTCGCAAAACACGTGCTACAGCTTCTGTCTCAGCCTCACTAAACCACGGTGCAGACAGCCTTATCTTTCTCATCAACCCATACTGGATACTTCTAACAACGCTGCCAACTATATCATACTGATACATCTGAGTGGTACATTTTGCGCGGTATAATGTTGTGGTGCTAGCGGAGTATTTCCTGTGCTTATATGGTCTGCGCTGACACTAGCGCTTCTTCCTGTTTGGAGCGGCGTAGCGAATCACTGGAAACATCAGACCCATCGCTAAGAGCCCTATCAGCCCGCTTGCTAGGAAGATGTTTGTCCATTCACCGCCTTGTGCAACAATACCGGAGAGAGTATCAGCGCAAAAGGCTGCCAATGCATTCACAAGCCAGTATACGCCGAAACCGGTCCCTCGTAGGTCTTCTGGCACCTTCTCAGCTATGAGTGAAACGAAGATATTCTGAGTTGTCCCAAGCTGGATTCCCCAGCATAGGATCCCAAGGTACATCACCTCTTTCGAGTAGCATGAATACATTGCTACGTCAGCCAGAAGTAGAAAAATTATGCCAATTCGCAGGAGTTTGATCCTGTCCAACTTATCCCCCAACAGCCCGATGGGATACGATGATAGTGCAGCACCGAGATTGAAGATTATGGGAGTTAGCGGGGCCCAAACTAAGCTGCTCTGTACTTGTTGTTGCATAGTGATAATCAGGAATGTCTCGTTTATTTTTGCAGTCATTATGACAGCATTGAGTCCGATCAATATCCAAAACGCACTGCCGAGATATTTGAAGTTTTTGATTGAGAATTTTGTCTTGAGTTTTGGGGGCGGTAGCGGAGCTTCTGATGCCACTGCTGGGTGATCAAATCTCTTTGGTTCCCTCACGCAGAATATCAGGAGAAGCATAGCGAGACCGGCAGGAATTGATGCTAACCCAAAAACTTGCTGATAATTGTTATTTGTTGCTTGAATTGCCCATATACCTATTAAGCCTCCAGATAGCGATCCTATATATGCAAGACTGCGCTTTAAGCCATAAGATCCGCCTATTCGCTTCCTTGGAGCTACGTCAGCTATGATGGCATCTCTTGGAGAGGCCTGCACGCCATTACCGAATCTCTCCATTATCTTCGCTATGAACACCAGCTCACTCGTGTATGCGAATGCCAAAACCGGCCTGCTCAACACAGAAAACAAGTATCCAAATATGATGATGCCCTTCCGCTTCCGGAAGAAATCGCTGACCATCCCGGAGAATAACTTCATCAAGTGTGATATTGTTTCGCAGAACCCTTCTATTAGGCCTATGCTAAGCGCAGATACCCCAAGCTCCAATCTCAGATACAAACCAGAAAACGAGACGACCATGATGAACGATATGTTCATCAACAGCATCATAACCCCAATCTGCCAAACCGTCGCAGGAACGCTTCCGTCTCTTGCTTGCCTGTTCAAGATACCACGAGTCCCAGTAACAGTCCGTGTTTCGACGCTATCACACCGCTGGGGCTTCTTCATCACCTAGAAAGACAGAAGGCCAAATTTGCTCCGCGTACATTGTACTACGTAAACTAGGCTGTGGCCAGTGAAATGACACTTGGGGATATTGTATTACTGTTTAGTTTTGACGATAAGCCCCAGAAGCCGTTATATTTTGGCTCTTGACTAGCATCTCAGAAGGAGTATGCTGTGGAGATGAGGAAATACAGTAGGTTGAGCACCAATAAGAGAAACAAAATAATTTCATGCTTTGCAGAGGATTTAACTGCCACTGCAACAGCAAAGATCATAGGAGTCAA
>JAIRMJ010000038.1 GCA_031258785.1 Holosporales bacterium
TAATACGTACGATGTGATAAGCCATCATAACCACAAGCTACATAGTATGTGCCATCTATAGTCTGGATAGGAATAGAGTTTGGAATGGAAATGGAGTAGGAGTTATTATATATAGTAAAGTTACTACTAGTATTACTCCTGCTATATACCTCATACTGTATACTTGTACTACCTGTTGTAATATTGAGTTGAGTTATAACCATAGCCCACTTATCCTTATGTGTACTGGAGCTATGTGTACTTACATATACCATACCATTATCCCTACTGGTTATATCACTACTGCATATAGATGTATCCCATATAGGGAATAACATGTAGTATACATAGTCATCATATTTATATAGATATGTACCACCACCTTGGTATACGTTACCAGAAACAGGGGTAAGATTGTTACGAAATATATGGTAGCAATGAGAATAAGTATCTGCTATAATTGTTGGTATATTACCCAACTGATACCATGTACCATACCTGTACATATATGGGTAATCAGATACAAACTCACCTTCTACATCACTCCATACCTTCCAGTTAGATGGGTTATAATCTGTCATAGATTTAAGGAGGTAGCAGAGGGAGGAGGTAAACGCATTTGTTACCCTATACATATAAGGATCACTACTGCTACCACTGCCACTATCAGTAGTATTATCATTATACTCACTACTAGCTATATAATATCCATTATTCATATTGCCATATATATTGGATATCTTAAGCTTATAGTAATAGGTAGCATTAGTACGATAGAACTTTCTACTAGTACTATCCCTAGCATACCTCTCAAGTACCAATCCCCGTTTACTCTCAGTCCCATTACCAGTATCATCCTGAGTTATAACCATAGCACGTAGGCCTTCATACCCACTCTTACGGCTTATATGTACTATCCCATTCTCCCTACCAGTTATGGCTTTTATATCTACAAGGTTAGGAGGAATGAATAGGGTCATATCTGGAGGAGGCACATATGGTGCTATCTCTAAGTTACCACTTATAACCAGCTTCTTGCCTGAAGCTACAGTTATAGTACCACTACCTCCTATTGATACTTTCGCATTAGCAGCTATAGTAGTATCACTCTCACATACCATACTACTATTACATGTTATAGTACTTAGCAGTATACATAAGAGGATATAAATATAGGTACTGTTACTTATTCTGTTTGCGTTCATTGTCTTTATCCGCCAAACATTTTCTCCGTATACTACCTATTGTGGCATAAGGAGGGTTAAGAGAGAGTTAAATGGGGAGTGGGAATTTATGTTGTCGGGATAAAAATTGATTAGATGCGCGTGACACAAGGTTTTGCCAAGCAGTTGGATCTGTGGTAAAATACTAGAGTACTGTCGTGGCGTTATTTTATAAAAGTTTAATTGGAGAAACAACATGAATCTTTTTAGGGTGGTTTTGTATATAGTGGTAATCTTGGGCTCAATCGAGGTTTGGGAACATTTTAGGTCAGAGCTTCTCTCGACGTTCCACTACCTGACAGGTATTAACGTATCGCAAGATAAGGACCAATCTGTTCCTTTTAAACCAGATCAGGTAGACACCACAGTAGTACCGCAAAAGCTCGCGTCACTTCAGCAAGTGGAGCAGAATCAGCAGGTTGCGAATGTGGATCAGAAAGGGGCTGATGTGCAGCAGTCGGCAAATGCAGAAGAAATTTCTGGAGAAAAGGCAGCGAACTCTGTTGAGGTAAATTTCGTAATAGGGTTTGCAGATGTTGTCAAAAGGGTGGCAACTGCGGTTGTGAATGTGGCATCTATGCAGCAAGTTGTGTCCAATGCCCGTGTCGATATTCCGGATATCCTGGGTGGTGGTCCCTTTGATGACATCATAAGGGAATTCTTCGGTGGTCCTAGGAACAAGGTTACAAAACGCAAAACGACAGCTCTTGGTTCTGGATTTATCGTTCAGATCGAAAAGGAGGTCGCGTATGTCGTAACCAACTACCATGTCGTTGAAAATGCGACGCAGATAGTGGTGTATACGGCCGACAAAACTGAGCTGCGAGCTGTTGTATACGCCTCGGATTCCAGAACTGACATTGCTGTTTTGGCGGTTGACATCAAAGGACTGAATTTGAATGACCATAAATTAACGACGGTTAAATGGGGTGATTCCGACAAGATTCAGGAAGGGAACTTCGTCATAGCGATTGGGAACCCATTTGGTCTCGGCAGCACTGTAACTCACGGTATCATCTCGGCAAAGGGCAGGAATATCACACTTGGCAAGACATCCATCAACTTCGTGGAAGACTTCATACAGCACAGCGCTCAGATCAACATGGGGAACTCTGGAGGAGCCCTGCTTAATGCCAAAGGCGAAGTTATCGGCATCAATAACGCCATCTTCTCGATGAATGGCGGAAATATCGGCATAGGATTTGCGATTCCGTCTAATATTTCAAAGGCTACAGTAGATCAGCTTATCGCACACAAACGAACGTATAGGGGCTGGCTAGGCGCAGAGGTACAACAGGTTGGAGCGAAACAGGCAGAGAGCGTTGGATTGGCCAAAGGAGTGCGGGATTCAACGAAAGTATTCGGAGCGTACGTATCGAAGTTGGTTCCCGGTGGTCCGGCGGAGAAGGCTGGCCTAAAAGTTGGAGATATAGTTATAGAATTTAATGGCAAGAAGATTACGGAGGAATACAGTCTGCATGTAGCAGTTGGTACCACTGAGATTGGCAAGTCTGTCCCTGTCAAAGTCTGGCGACAAACGAAGAACGGTGAAAAATGGGGTATTGCAACTGTTACTGTACGCATAGGAGACTATGAGAAGGCAATGGCGGCTGGAGACGTTGGCGACGGCCATGGAGGATCAAATGAAGAAGTCGCAGAGAAAGAAACGACTCTGGATTCTCTAGGTATAACGGTTTCGGCCGTACCACCGCAGTTTAGGGGAGAATACCCAGAAGAGGTTAAAGTCATTATAACCAAAGTGGATGAAGATAAATGTATGTCTTTTTATGGGCCTGTCTTCCTGCCTGGCGATGGATTCATTTCAGCTAATAACAGGAGGGTTACTAGCGTCTCTCAGCTGAAACAGATAATGGATGCTGTTGTGGCTAACAAATCGTTGCGTAATACTCCAATCCCATTTGTAGTAATGAGGAATGGCTCGAGAATGATCATAGCAACAACAATTGATGTCTCACAGCCGGAGAAGAAGTCCGAAACGTCAAAGGAAGATAAATCGAAAAAGGGCGACACAGCAATTGAAAACCAGTCAGGGGGGACGCCCCAGGATGAGCTGCTCAAGCCTGGAGCACCTGGCTTAGGGCCAGTGAGACCAGAACAGGAACAACCAGCAGGGGTTGGATAGCACTAGCCTGACTGAGTCAGTATGCAGATAAAATCGGTTAGTCTCGGGAAATCGCCCGAGACTGTTCCGTTTATCAGAGAGATTTTTGAACATGATTCAATCGTTTTTGTACTGAATAAGCCTGGAACTGCAAAGGCGGTGGCATCTCTTTTGCAGCAGACCGTACGGGAACACGAGGTTATACCTCTTGATTTTTTCGATGTCTCCATCTATGAAAACTCTATTTGTGATTGCGCAACATTCGAAAGAAGAGCCGCCAGCCTCACCAAAATACTAACTAGCCAGAAGAAGGTGGTTGTAGCGACGATAGAGGCTCTGAACTACAAGGTGCCGCCTCCAAGCTATTTCCTGGATGATCTAGAGATAAGTGTTGGTGATGCGATTTCGTTAGAGGCATTGATAAATCGGCTCGTTACATTTGGGTATCGCAGGTCTGATCTCGTCGTTGAGAAAGGATATTTCGCAGTGCGAGGGGGGATAATAGATGTGTTCCCACCACTTGGCGACAGGCCCAAAAGGATTGACTTCTTCGGTAGCGACGTGGAATCTATAAGGGAGTTTGATGCGGATACCCAAGTTTCGATATCGAACATAAAATCCATACGGTTGACGAAATGCTCTGAGATCATCATGACTGACGATGCCAAGCACATGTTCAGGCAAAAATTCAGATTACAAAATGATAGGGCCCTGGAAGCTGTCGAGAACGGCAATATGTTTCCTGGAATTGAGTGGTACCTCTCTTGCTTTCATGACAAGACTGTGGACCTATCTGCTTACTTCCCAGACCATACGCGATTCATATTGGACTTCGAAGTCGAGAAGCATAATGCAGCATTCTTCGAGCAAGCCACTGCTGAGTATGAGAAGTTGCAATACGCAGTCCCAGCCGTCACAGATATCTTCCACGATTTTGTTGATGAAATCCCAGATAAGTACGAAATTTTTAGAGTAAGTCCGTTTGATGACGGATTGGTTACTGGCAACATTTCAACATTCCAAGAACATAACAGAATCTATAATATCAGGCGTGAGGCTGACTTAAAGGCTTTCACAGAAACACTTCGTGGCCGTGTCATAATTTCTGTCAAGACGAGGGGCGCCCTCAACGTGTTGCAGGAGATCATGAAGGCGGTCGAATTAAAGCAAGTTCACAACTTTTTTGATGACGTTGGTAAGCGTGTTGGCATCGTTGTATCGTGTCTAAATTGCGGATTTATCACCGATAACCTCACTGTGTACACCGAAAAAGAACTGTTTGGAGGGGCCCTACATGTTGTTCACAAAGGTTGTGCGAAGAACTTGCCCATGAAGCGCTCAAGGCTTTCCGTCGACGACTATGTTGTGCATAAGAAGCACGGAATCGCCATCTTTGAGGGTTTAGTAACCCTGGACGTATCAGGCGTTTCACACGATTTCTTGAGTTTACGATATAAGGATAACGATAAGCTATATGTTCCAGTTGAGAATGTAGCCCTAATCTCGCGATATGGCGGAGACGATGTAAATGTTGCTCTGGACGTACTGAAGAGCGGAAACTGGCTCAAGAGGAGGCTTAATGTCAGGAAGAAGCTCCTAGTTATAGCAAACAATCTGCTGAAGACAGCGGCTAAGAGGCAGGCCAACAAGATACAACCATTTGAGATTCCAGACGACTATGACGCATTCTGCAATGGGTTTGGACACATCGAAACCGAGGATCAAACTAATGCGATAAACGATGTTTTAGACGATCTACGAGGTGATGTGCCAATGGACAGACTCATATGTGGAGATGTCGGCTTTGGCAAAACAGAGGTGGCATTGAGAGCAGCATTTGTCGTGGCCTCATCTTTAAAGCAGGTTGTCCTTCTCGTCCCAACCACGATACTAGCCTCGCAGCACCACAAAGTCTTTAGAAGGAGGTTTGATAAATTTGGTGTAAGAATGTGCCAACTATCTAGGTTTACCCCAAAAGCACAGATGAACGAAAACATCACAGCCATTGCAAATGGGGACGTGCAGATCATCATAGCCACACACTCCGTTTTGTCTGAGAAAATAAAGTTCCTCGATCTTGGTCTCGTTATAGTTGACGAAGAACAGCATTTTGGCGTCCATCAGAAGGAGTTCCTGAAGCAGTTCAATACTAGAACCCATTTTATGACCCTGAGTGCCACTCCAATCCCCAGGACTCTGCAATTGGCAATGTCAGGGGTTAAGGACCTGAGCATGATCACAACGGCTCCTATGAATAGGATGCCTGTGAAAACCATAGTTTGTGACTTTACGAGTGACGCCATAAAGAATGCGATCGAAGCAGAGCTGAAGCTTGGAGGGCAGGTATTCTTCGTTGTACCAAGGATTGAGTACCTAGACGGTGTCCACGAGCTTGTTTCGAAGTTGCTGCCAGAGTTGAATGTTCAAAAAGCTCACGGCAAGACCAGCAATCTTGAGCAAATTCTGGTGGATTTCTGCGATCATCAAATAGATGTTTTGGTTTCGACGAATATCATCGATTCAGGCATAGACATTCCAAATGCCAATACTATCCTGATTTACAGGGTCGATCTATTCGGTCTCTCTCAACTGTACCAGCTAAGAGGTAGGGTTGGACGTTCGAAGCGCCAGGCGTACGCGTATCTGCTCTTAGAGCCACGTAAGATCTTAACAGAAGCCGCCAAAAAAAGACTCGATGTCCTGCACAAGCTGAACAAGCTGGGATCTGGGGTTGACTTAGCAAGCTATGACATGGATATAAGGGGAGCAGGCAATCTACTCGGAGAAGAGCAATCTGGTTACATCAAGGAGGTCGGGGTCGAGTTGTACCAATCAATGCTACAGGAAGCGATTCTGATGCTTAAAGCAGACCCAGATAGGACGAGATTTGAAAGTTCTGATCCGCAATGGCGCGAACCACAGATAAATCTCGGAGTATCGGTATTTATCCATGATACGTACATTGAGGATTCAGCATTAAGGCTCGAAATCTACAGGAAAATAGGTTCCCTTAATTCCGATTCAGAAATCGATGATATGGAGTTTGAGCTGTCCGACAGATTCGGGAAAATGCCACAAGAAACGAGAAATTTACTAGACCTCATGCGCATAAAAATCAGCTGCAAGGCTGCCAATATCGACAAGCTAGATGTCGTTCCATCAGGTATCTTGTTCTCATTTGATAAAGGCTGCAATGTTGTTAATTTCGGTGCCGTCATCAGCTCGCTATCTTCAGGGCCAATGTCCGAGCGCTTCACATCTGTAAAACTGAGACCAGATAGGAGGATTGTGCTGCAAGGACGGTGGCGTCGTGCCGGAGAACGCACGAAGGCCATCGATTGTTTGTGCAGATTTTTGGCATCAACCGGAGTCTTCTCCTGAAGCTGGCGTATCAGTGTCTTCCTCTGAGGACGACGAAATAGAGTCGTCTTCTGAAAATGACGTACTATTGGATTGCCCTGAAAGGAATTTTCGTACTATCTCTTTAAGATCGTGTTCGAATTGTTGTACCATTGCGTCAGCTACAGTGCTCAGAGAGTCCAACGAATCCGATATGGACACTGAGCTAGTGTCATCACCAGAATTCGCGTCACTGTCAGAATCTATTTCGTGACTACTGGGCGTCAGTGGGACTCCTGAGTGTGGATGTAGGATTTGGGAGCTTGTTATATCGTCTGATATCGTTGTAGCTTTCGTCTCATTGTCAGAGACAGTACCTGAACCTACATTATCTCCGTTGGTTATGACCGGATCTGCGTCGTCACCAAAATCTGGATCGTCGCCTAATTTTATGCCGAAATCATTTATGTCGGCCATTGGTTGGTCGGCGATAGAACTTGTATTTTGGTCTACCTGCTGGGGTATAGTGGCTTTTGGGGTGACTATTATCGGCAGATTACTGGACGATAACACAGTGCTGTTGCTACACGCGTAGCATCCGATTGCTGCACAGGAGTACGCCAACACAGATGACGGATACTTTATCTTGTTCATATATCACTTTGATCTCTTTCGTATCCCCACAACCATGTTAGCATAAAAAGACAATGTGGAACAGCTATTAGCTAAAAAAGCTGATGCAGTGAAGCTCCACTGCTGGTCAGTATGCTAGAAGGATGATGGGCTTTTATTACAGACGGGTCCATACATACGGTGAGCAAGCGGATCTTACAGACATTCCTCCGCTTATGGGGTTTTGCGCAGTCGTTTGTCGGGTACGTCAACTCCTCAATATGTCGTTGATGCTCACCTTAGATCTTGTTGTTTTGTCGATCGTTTTTATTATAACACAGCATGCAATATTGACGTTGTTGCTTTGGTAGCTACCTGGGACTACAACTGAACAGCTCGGTATCTCTCCATAAGAAATCTGGCCAGTCTCACGTTTAATTATCTTCGTTGAAGCTGTAAGGGTCACACCAGCAGCTATAATTGAGTTCTCACGTACCACGACACCTTCTAGGACTGAGCTGTGTACGCCGACAAAACAGTTGTCCTCTACGATGACTGGCCTAGCTGATGTGGGTTCGAGCACACCGCCGATACACGCAAGCCCAGAGATATGGCAGTTGCGCCCAATCTGCGCACAAGATCCAACCACAGCGTTTATGTCTACCATTGTGTTATCCCCGATATAGGCTCCAACGTTGATGCAGCTCGGCATTATAACGGCGTTATTTCCGATATAAACGCCGTTCCTAATAACGGAGAATGGTACCTTCCTGTATCTGTGGGCATCGTAATCGTACTCAAGAAGCCCAAGTTTATCGAATGCTTCGTATTCTCGCCTCTCGCTTTTCTTGAATCTGAAAGCAAGCAGTATAGCTTCTTTTATCCATGAGTTGACGATCCAATCCCCATCGTGTTGCTCTGCAACCCTGATCTCCCCGCAGTTCAACATTTCAAAGACCTTGTTCGTACATTCTATGATCTTGTTCGGATCAGGCAAATATTCTGGTTTATCGATGTTCTTAAAATAGAACTTTATCTCATCACGTATGGTCCGGTCCATCACTGGCTCTCGTTTATCTACTGTCTCACTTAACGGCACCATTATATACGAATTCCCATGTGGCGTGCATACGTACATTGACGCAAATGCCTCGTTCACGCCATTCTAGTTAAAATCGTCGCCAATTTGCAATTTGTTGAAGTGTATCGTTGGGGGTGCTCCTATATTTGTGGTGGTTGTGGTGATCTTTGCCCCGTTGCTGATGACCACACCTTTTTTCACCGAGAAATCGCTGTTGCAATTTAGAATTATCTCAGAGTCTCTGCCACTGACGGATACTGGTGCGTTTTTAAAAAATGAGTTTTCGGCGTTTTGGAAGGTAACCTTCGATTTTGTTACGGTTACCATTTTATCTTCGAAGTCTGAGTTGTTCCCGCTGAATTCGTATTGAGCGTTGTTTAGGCTGAGAGATTGTCCGTATTCGCCACCATTTTGTTTATTGCTTATAGACATCGGAATGGAGAGCGCTGATTCGTCTGTCATTCCAGGTTTCAGGTTAATTGTCGAGTTTTCTGAATCTGAAATTAATGCAAGAGTTTTCCCAGCTTGGTTGTGTTCGTTAGTCTGCAACAGATTGAACAAATTGTCTGTGCAGGTTACTTCTGTCTTTACCGGAATTGGACTATGGGCTGCTGTTCGTGGGGTTCCGACCACAGTTCCATCACGTGAAGTGCTTTCTTGTAATGTGAATTTACAGCGGCTGATGTCGTGTGTCTGGTCCAGAGTATACGTGTTACTAATTGCTTTGTGATTTACTATTGTAACGCTGCCTGTGCTATTCTCGGAATCGCAAATGGAATTTGGATCGAAAATGAGCTGACCGTAGTAGTTGTTTATAACCCCACCATTTGCCACTATCAAGCTGCTGTTACCAAGTACCTTTATCGTTGTACCGGACTGGAGGGTGGTATTGGACGGCAACTTAAAGCTCGTTCGCTCAGTCGCGTGCGATGCTCCAAGTGTCGTAGTGAGTAACACATCCAATATTAGCAGCGCCTCTTTGGCAAATTTACTTGTCACCGTTTAGCCATCCTGCGTGCCAATTGTGATAGTAGTAGCTTCACCAGTTAATTCAAAGCCACTTAATTGACTCAGATTGAGTGTTGAATTTCCACTTACCGTTATGTTTTTGCTGCGCACGACATTGTCGCCAGCTACTGTCACTTCCGATCTTCCACTAATTACCATGACAGCTTCTGGGAAGAAAGATATGGGGGCGTTGTTGAAAGCGACCGTTGCTTGATCTGTTATGGTCACCTCTTTATTCTGAAAATAGCTATTGTTTCCATTCAGTGTAAGTTGGTTGGTACTCCCTTTTATAGCCAGAGCTTGTGGATGTTTCTTGGTCGCCCCCTGGTTCGCTATATTCCCTATCGCTGCATTTATGGTTAATGCGTTGCCATCTAACTCAAGTTCAGCAGTTTCATTTTCATTCTCAGATGCAAGTACCAGTACGTTGTTTGTCGTTCCTAGTGTTGTTGCTGCAGTGTGAATCGCATCAGACGTAGTGTTAGTGACTGTTGATTCGTCCCTATGCATTTGTTGTACACTTGCTGCAATAGTAGCCTGCCCCACGTTAATAGTGGGGCACACCACTTTACCAACTTTTTGAATATCGGTTCGCCGTGTTATTTCATGAAAGCTAGGGGTATTGATACTAGCATACCCCGATGGAGGGTTAGTTGTTAAACTGTCTACCACAAGTGTCCAAGCAGTGCTGTCGATGTTTTGAATGGTTGCGTCTGTTCCACTATTCCCTTCGGAGTTGGTAATGCTTGAATTAGCTTCGAGTTTTATTGTGCCGTAGTTTTTAACTGTAGCGCCAGCTAGTATCTCAAGTGTGCTACCCCCGAGAATTATTACTTCTGCGCCATATTTGATTTCATGCCCATCTCCCAGAATCAGCTTTGACGTATCCTGTGTGGCCAATGCGCTACAAAATGCGGCACCTATCATCCACGTTGTCACCGATATCAACTTATTCATAAGCCACTCCCGCCTACCAACTGTTATCGAAACGGTGTGTGCCGTTGCTATCGGCTGTTCTCGTTTCTTCCCTTGGTTCAATACTACGTGATAAATGGTTAGAAAATTGTTAACAAATTTATCTATTTTTTTATTTTTTTTGTCCCAATTTTTTATAGTTTTGGTGATTCCTTATCATCATCATTAGCTTCATCAAATTCCGCTCTGACCAGACTTCTGTTTATGAGCGCTGCCTCAGTCAGCTCTGGCCTAAAAGTGCGTGCCTATGATATTTGTACCGCAGTCAACATGCACAATCTCCCCAGTAATACCGGATGCAAGATCGCTTAAGAGGAATGTGCATGCATCTCCTATATCCTTTTGCGTTACATTTCTCTTCATAGGAGATCTCTGTCTATCGTACTCAAGAATCTTGGAAAATTCTCCAACACCTGATGCCGCAAGAGTTTTTATAGGGCCAGCAGAGATAGCGTTGACGCGGATCCCTCCCGGGCCGAGGTCGTTAGCCAGGTACCGTACGCTTGTTTCCAACGCGGACTTTGCAAGTGCCATTACGTTGTAATTTGGAACAACCTTCTCAGAACCGTAGTATGTCAATGTTACGATGCTTCCGCCATTTGGCATTAGCTTCGCGGCATGCCTGCAGACTTCTGTGAACGAGTAACATGAGATATTCATGGCATTTAGAAAGTTCGCTCTGGACGTATTACAGTATTTGCCAGTGAGTTCATTTTTATCTGAAAATGCTATTGAATGTGCAACGAAGTCAATAGGACCGACCTTAGTTAGGATCTCATCAAATGCCACTTCGATTTGTCCATCGATGGCAACGTCGCATAGTGTTACGTCTGTGCATCCAAAGTCGGCAGCAATATCGGAGATTTTGTTCCTGAAATATTCCGTCTGAGTCGTGAAGAGCAACCCAGCGCCTTGCCTGTTCAGTGACTCCGCTATTCCGTACGCTATTGAGAACTTGTTGGCAAGACCCATTATTAGTCCCTTTTTGCCTTGCATTATCATGTCTTTCTCCAGAAAATTTACAATTCCTCTGCTATTTTGAGCAACCTGTTGTATTTTGCAATACGCTCACCTCTTGCAGGTGCCCCGGTTTTTATGTATTGGGCCGAGGTAGCCACTGCCAAATCAGAGATCGTTGTATCGTTTGTCTCGCCAGATCTATGTGAAATAACCACCCTATAGTTATTTGCCTTGGCGATGGCAATTGTGTCTAGTGTTTCAGAAACCGTTCCAATTTGATTAAGCTTTATCAATACGGCATTGGCTGCGCCTAAGTCTATCCCCTTTTGTAATCTCTTCTTGTTGGTTACGAATAGGTCATCTCCAACGATCTGCGTCTTTTGGCCGAGTTTTTGAGTTATGTTGGCAAAGCCAATCCAATCTTCCTCTGCCAGTGGGTCTTCAATTGAGATTATCGGATACTCTTGTACAAGCTTTTGGTAAAATTCCAACATTTGCTCGGACGTATGGGACGTTCCTTCAAACATGTATGTGCCATCTCTGCAGAATTCTGATGCGGCTACATCTAGTGCTATCTGTACGTCACTTCCCGGCTTTAATCCAGAGGCCTCTATGGACTGCATTACGACATCCAAGGCTTGTTTGGTGGACGATAAGTTTGGAGCTATTCCGCCCTCGTCCCCAACATTGGTGTTGAGGCCAGCCTTCTTCAGAGTTTTTTTCAGATTGTGGTACACTGTCGCGCATATAAGAACATATTCCTTAAACTCAGCTGTCTTAGCTGGTACAATCATGAACTCCTGCACATCGATCTTGTTGTCCGCGTGAACTCCACCATTAAGGATATTCATCATTGGCTTTGGCAGATCTCCACATGAAATGCCTCCAAGATATCTATGCAATGGCATGGCGTAGAAACTTGCGGCAGCCAGGCACGTCGCCATACTAACGGACAGTATCGCATTAGCCCCGAGCTTTCCCTTGTCATCTGTTCCGTCCAGTTCTATCATGATTGCATCCACCCTACGTTGGTTTGTGGCGTCCTCACCAACAACATGCGGTGCTATCCTCTCGTTTACATTAGCTACAGCGGTCAGTACGCCCTTGCCAAGAAATCTGCTGCCACCATCCCTCAGCTCCACTGCTTCGAAGGAGCCGGTAGAAGCCCCGGAAGGAACAGATGCAATCCCAGCTTGGCCAGAGCTCAGGACAACCTCTGTCTCTATGGTCGGATAGCCGCGCGAATCCAGTATCTCCCTTGCGCGTACTTTTTTTATGATTGCCATATCAGGCCTACTTGCTGCCAAATTCAGCGTATTTTAGTCACATAGCCACGGATTTGTCAAAACTTTAACAATGGTTCACAAGAATTCTGGTACTTATCACACTCTGTTGCCCCCACCAATTCCTATACGCAAAAACTTATCCACCAAAGTTGTGAATAATTCTGTGGATAACCGTAATTATCATGCTTAATCGACACGTGAATCACACGATATGACATGTTTGTGCAATTTTTAAGCACACCAGCAATGCGTTGAAAACCAAGGAGTCAATGTATTTTTGCGTCTCAAAACAATAAAAATTTTGCAACAATCACGTTACAAACGAAATAAGGCTTGCTTGTTGATAGTTTGTCGATAAAAAAATCAGTTTTTGTGTATTTTTTTTGTAGAAATCTATGGAAATGTTCCACGTGGAGCATTTTTGACTTCCAGATTCTGGGGACGTCGTGGCTCCATGTGTGGAATACTGTGTAGTTCCCGCTGTGCAGTTCCTATTTAAAACTTGCAAAATCTACGTGGTTAAGGCAGTATCTGTTGTGTTGTCTTGTTTTCAAAATTCTGAAAGGAGGGGAGAAATGTGGAAGTTAATGTTAATGACAATAATGTAGATCATGCCTTAAGGATATTGAAAAAGAAGATGCAAAGAGAGGGTGTTTACAGGGATATGAAGATACACAGGCACTTTGAAAAGCCTTCGGAAAAGAGGGCGCGCAAGAGAGTAGAGTCACTTAGGAGAACGAGGAAGCTCAGCAGGAGGCGGCTCGAGAGAGAGGGCTACTGATAAGGTGTGTGCGTGATCTTTGCGTGATGAACTGAGGAAGACAGATGCTAGAAAAGGTGTATGACCCCAAGAAGTTCGAGAAAGAGGTCTATGAGGCCACAAATGATGAGTTTTATCCGGGTGTGGTGAAGTCCGGGGCGGCGGCGTTTTCCGTTCTTATGCCGCCTCCAAACGTTACTGGGAGTCTGCACGTTGGACACGCTCTCACATATACGATTCAGGATATCCTGATAAGGTACCACAGGTGCAGAGGGTTTGATACGCTCTGGCAGCCTGGCACGGATCATGCCGGAATCGCTACTCAGCTGGTCGTGTCTCGCGAGCTAGAGGCAAGCGGTGTTGATGTGGCCGCTCTTGAAGCTGATGAGTTGATCTCTAAAATATGGGGATGGAAGGAAAAATCTGGGGAACAAATTGTTAGACAGCAGATGGCTATGGGATGCTCGGCTCCATGGAGTCTCTCGAGGTTCACAATGGACGAGCATTTTAGCAAGGCCGTAATAGAGGTCTTTGTACGTCTCTACAAGGATGGTCTGATCTTTAGGGAAAAAAGGCTCGTAAACTGGGATACTAAGCTCAGGACTGCCATATCAGACCTTGAGATACAGAACAAGGAAGAGAAGGGGACTCTGTGGCATATAAAATACGAACTTGAGAACTCTGATGGATATATCACAATAGCCACGACCAGGCCAGAGACTATGTTTGGAGATACAGCGGTTGCCGTCCACCCATTAGATCAGAGGTATGTACCTATGGTTGGCAAGAGGGTCAGAATCCCATATACCGACAGAACGGTTCCGATCATCTGTGATGAATACATAGATATGGAGAAGGGAACTGGCTGCCTCAAGGTAACCCCAGCGCACGATGTAAATGATTTTGCGATTGGCAAACGCCATTCTCTTGAGATGATCACTGTGATAGGTATGGATGGTCATATGAAGACATCTGTGGACGTTCCGGAGTTTCTCAGAGGTCTGTATCTGAAGAAAGCCAGAAAGATTCTGCTGGAAAAGCTTGAAGAGGACGGACTTTTAGCGACAAAGGAGGAGGTACTGCACACAATCCCATATGGTGATAGATCTGGGACTGTCATAGAGCCACTTCTAACAGATCAGTGGTTTGTAGATTCGAAGACCCTAGCAGGAGCGGCTATCAATGTTGTAGAGGATGGCAGCGTATGCTTCTACCCCAAAAAGTGGGAAAATACGTACTTCAACTGGATGAGGAACATAGAGCCGTGGTGCATATCAAGGCAGATTGTGTGGGGACACAGGATCCCGGCATGGTATGGGCCAAGTGGCGAGATATTTGTTGAGAGAACAGAGGAGGAGGCCGTAGAAGCTGCCATGCGACACGGTATCGGGAAGGAGCAACTGCGGCGAGAAACAGACGTATTAGACACGTGGTTCTCTTCAGCTCTGTGGCCGTTCGTGACGCTTGGCTGGCCAAATGAAACGGAGGCGCTAAGACGGCATTATCCAACCTCTGTCTTGGTAACTGGGTTCGATATTATCTTTTTTTGGATTGCTCGTATGCTAATGATGAGTCTGTATTTCATGAAGAAGATCCCGTTCAAGGACATATATATCCATGCCTTGGTGCGCGACACAAGCGGTCAGAAAATGTCGAAGTCAAAAGGTAATATAGTTGATCCGCTCGCTCTTATGGAAGAGTTTGGGGCGGACGCCCTGAGATTTACCTTGGCATTTTTGTCGGTTCCGGGAAGAGACATAAAACTTGGTGTAGAACACGTGAAAATCAGTAGAAACTTTATAACCAAGATCTGGAACGCGGCGAGGTTCCTTCAGACGAAGGGAATTGAGTTTGTGGATGCAGGTATACAAAGCATTGGTGTGAAACGTAAGCTGAATCACTGGATCATTGCAAAACTGAATTGGTTCAAACGTGAGATAGCTCAGGATTTTGTTGATTACAGGTTTGATTACGCCACAAGGAACATACAATTCTTCGTGAGGGATACTTTTTGTGATTTCTTCATTGAAGCGATCAAATTCCAAGATGATGACGAGACAAGAGCGGTGGCCGCTAGCGTGTTCGCAAACATCCTTGTGGTGGCGCACCCGTTTATGCCATTTGTTACAGATCACCTTGCGGACGTGCTTGGTATTAGCAAAACGCTTTCTGTTGGGTTGGATGGATACGAGTGCGACATAGAAACGTCATCTGAATATGAACAAGAGGTGGACAGTTTCGTGGAGCTAATACACAAGATCAGGTCTGAAAGGCAGGAGCACGGAGCTGAAAGCGCAGAGTATCTTGAACTGCGCACAAAACTTTGTGGATGGCCAGGGGAATTGAGAGGCATTGCTGGAATCGTTCGATAATTTGCACCTAGTCCTCTGCCTCATAATAGGTGGGCTCATTTGCTTTGTGCTCTTTCTCATGCGGCGCAATTATGTTCTGAAGAACATCATGGATGCAAATAGGCTTATGTATCAATCACAAGTCTCTTTAGAGGAAAAATTTAAAAATATTTCAAATGAGATACTACTGAGAAGTCATCATGATTTCATAGATATAGCTAAGGAGACATTCGATAAGATCTTGAGTGTTGAAAAGGCGGAGTACGACAAGAAGCAAATCAGCTTCCTGAACATCATACAGCCGATCCAGGAAACGCTGCTTCTCTTTGATACAAAGCTATCGCAGCTCGAAAAGGAACGAGTCGATGCATATAGTGACCTGAGGAGGCAAGTCAAAGATCTGATGCTGTATCAACAGGAGATACAGAGGGAGACAAATGCACTAAGTAGAGCTCTATCGACGCCATTTATGAGTGGCCAGTGGGGAGAGATGCAGCTGAGGAGAGTCGTCGAAATAGCTGGCATGATACCGTACTGCGATTTCGTTGAGCAGCAGCAAGGCGAAAATAACAGATTACGGCCAGATATGATCATTAAGCTTCCAGGAGAGAGACATATCATAGTTGACGCGAAGGCTCCAATTGACGCGTACATGCAAGCTGTGAACACGGGAGAAGAAGCGTTCATGGAAGCGCATGCAAAGCGAATAAAAGCACACATCAAGGCTCTTGGCCAGAAATCATACTGGGAACAGTTCTCGCAAAGTCCTGAGTTCGTCTTGATGTTTCTCCCAGGAGAATCGTTCTTCAGTTCTGCAATCAAGAAAGATCCAACGTTGGTGGAATATGGGGTCCAAGAAAGGGTCATCATCACCACTCCAATCACTCTCATAGCGCTCCTTAAGGCCATCTCTTTCTCATGGCGCAACGAGGCAATCGCCCGGAATGCCAAGCAAATAGGAGAAGTCGGACGGGCTCTGTTCTACAGCTTAGAAAAACTCATAGTCTCCTCCAAAGGCTTCTATAAGAGAATCCAAAAAGACGTCGAAGAATATGAAAAAATAGACAGATTTATAGACAACGACATCGTCAAAGCTGCCAAGCGCTTGAAGATCCTTGGTGGCGAAATCTCTGGCGGTGACAATATTGGGGAAGATGGATGAGTTATCAAGTCTGACTTGGTACAGCGCGACAAAGTTCTCGCATCATGGATTTGTTTCGTGTGGATCGAGATAAGCTGAGTACTCACATCGGCATAGCGCCAGTCATTGCTATTTGGCGGATGATCATCATTTTTATTGTTTGTTTCTCCTTGTAGCTCGTTTTATCGTATACTACTAGCTGGCAAGAGCACAAGACAGGTCGACAGATAAGGGCTCCCCTTGCGAATCAGCGATTTTTTCAACATTTCGGAAAACAGAAACGCGAACAACACTTTGGCATCGCTTTGCTACATGCATTTTTTGTGGGGTATTTCTTACTCGATGATTTTTTCTTTGCTTCCAATATTCATTGTTGAGGAGCTCGGTGGTAGCGTCAGGTCATTCGGACTACTTGAAGGAGCGGTAATATTTTTATCTTTCATAGCCAAGATTTTCGCAGGTTTCGTGATGGATATCTTTAGGAAGAAGCTGCCGATGTTGAATATTGGAACAACGCTGACGATAGTGAGTAAGTTCTTTTTGGCCTGCGCTCCGAGTGTATTTTTTGTGTTTATCTCGAAATCGATCGATAGATTTGCAAAGGGGCTTCGGCATGCGCCATCAGACGCTATCCTTGCCGAAATTGCAACAAAGAAGGGGTACGCTTACTCCATGCGCTATATGGTTAACTTGCTTGGCTTTTCGGTGGGTTCAGTAATAACGTCCGTCATCATACGCACTATTGGTAAGAACTTCCGCCTGATATTTACACTTGCCATAATTCCGACGCTTGCTGCGTGGCATATCCTGAAATCACGTATAAAATACGATGATAAGCCTGCAAAAGACGTAGAGGTAGAGAAACAGAAGTGGCGGATCAGTGACATAAAGCTACTGCCTAGCCAGTATTGGACGTTCATGGTGATAGTTGTTCTTCTCATGGGCAACAGATTCAGCGAGGGGTTCATCACACTCCGCGCAAAGGATGTCTTACCGGAAAACACCAGTAACTTTCCGCTTTTCATGACCATATACGAGATCTTTGCCGTCCTGACTGCTCTTTGCGTTGGGCGTTTTTCTGATAAATTTGATAAACGCAAGATTTTGCTCTGCGGCCTGGGTATACTCGCGGTGGCAGATACCTTCGGGATCGTTGCTAGAGACCGTTTCTCTGTTGCATTTCTTTATTTGCTTTCTGGGATGCATATGGGAGCTACCCAGGGCATCTTAAGCTCCATTATTGCCGAAATTGCCCCAAAGAAACTCGTTTGTACGGCGTTTATGTTTTTCTATCTGACTGAGGGCGTAACGGTCCTTTGTGCTAACCTCGTCGCTGGAGTTTCATTTGATCTAATCAATTCGCTCAGCCTTCCGCGCTCCGCTTTGCCATTCACCATCGGCCTCGTGCCCTGCCTAGCTGCTCTTTTTCTAACACAGAGGTGGATCAAGAAGCAGCCTCTTGCAAACGTAAAAGAGGCGCGTTCGTGACAGGGTTCTTTGCACTAGAGAGTCTTCGGCAGACGTTCTGGTTTACACGCATTGTCATGTGTGGACAATTGTGAAACATCTGCATCATGTGGCCTATGTATACGAAATATGGTACCGTACATACATGGAAGAGATAAAAATACATACAGCTTCGGATCTTGGGAAGATGCGTCTATCCGGTAAGCTTGCGAAGCAGACTTTAGACTATATAGAACCATACATTACTTCAGGTACAACAACTGACGAGATAAATAGGCTGTGCCACGATTTCATCGTCTCACATGGGGCTATTCCAGCATCATTAAATTACAAAGGGTTTCCAAAATCAGTATGCACGTCAGTTAATCACGTCGTTTGCCACGGCATCCCTGGAGTGTATAAACTCAAGGAAGGAGACATAGTGAACGTCGATGTAACTGTGATTTTGGACGGATGGCATGGAGATACTAGTAGAACATTCTTGGTTGGGAAGTGCACGAAGCTTGCCAATACGTTAGTAGATGTTGCGAGGCAGGCTCTTGCAGTGGGAATAAGCGCCACGAAGCCGTATGGACATTTTGGAGACATTGGCAAGGCAATACAACGATTTGTCGACGGTTATGGGTTCTCTGTTGTGAGGGATTACTGTGGGCACGGTATTGGACAGGCGTACCACGATGCCCCATGCATCGTACATTTCGACTCACTTGCGAGTGGTCCACAACTACTGCCTGGGATGTTCTTCACGGTAGAACCGATGGTCAATGCTGGAACCTACAAGACGAAATGTCTCAAAGATGGGTGGACAGTAATCACATGCGATAAATCACTTTCAGCGCAGTTTGAACATACGATTGCGGTGACAGAAACCTCAGTTGAAGTGCTAACTGCGTAGGATCACGTCAGTCCGCCGTACAATAAAATTTTCCATACGTGAGAGGCCAGGTTTTGTGATTTACAATGTGGCTATTAAATTGTTAGAATGCTGGCTATTGATGAATTGTACTGGGTTCTAGGTGAAGATTAGCGAGAGGAAAACCAGGATTGTTGCAACCCTTGGGCCGTCCAGTAGCTCTGACGATATGATACGAAGGCTTGTTATAGCTGGCGTCAATGTCTTCAGGATGAATTTTTCTCATGGGACTCACGAAATCTATAAAAAGAATGCGCTATCAATAAGGAAAATCGAGCAGGAGCTTAAGGCTACCGTGGCGATTATGATGGACCTACAGGGGCCCAAGATAAGAATTGGAACATTTGAAGACGGACAGATAACCTTGAAGGTCGGGGCGAAGTTCATCTTGGATCTGGAGAAGGACTTCGGCGATTCAACGCGAGTCACTCTTCCACATCCTGAGATATTCAGTGCCCTTAGGTCCGAGACTGAGTTGTTGTTTGATGATGGGAAGATAATCCTCAAAATAAGAGAAAATCGTGGGGATTCGATTGAAACTGAGGTTGTGAAGGGTGGTGTGTTGTCCAATAAGAAGGGCGTCAACATACCAAATGTTATCCTTCCAATTGCTGCCATAACTGAGAAGGACAAGAACGATATAGCCATCATAGACGATATAAACGCGGATTGGGTTGCTCTCTCATTCGTGCAGACTGCGGACGACGTATCGCAAGCCAGGAGTCTTATAAACAGAGATGTAGGCATACTTGCCAAGATAGAGAAGCCATCGGCAGTTCAGAACATAGATTCGATACTGAACGAGGCAGACGCGATAATGGTTGCAAGGGGAGATCTCGGAATTGAGCTTCCATACGAGACCATCCCTGGTCTTCAAAGAATGCTGATAAAAAAGGCAAGATCACACAAGAAGCCGGTTATCGTTGCTACTCAAATGCTGGAATCCATGGTGTCTTGCTATATTCCGACTAGGGCTGAGGTTTCTGACGTGGCGTGTGCAGTTGCTGGTGGAGCAGATGCCGTAATGTTATCTGCTGAGACCGCGAGCGGGGAATACCCGAAGGAGGCCGTAGAGACGATGGCAAGGATCGTCTTAAGGGCCGAGATGGACGGCACACCATCTTCTAGTGGCGATGATGACCTCCGACCTATGTCTTCTGTCTCGCGTGCTGTCTCCAAGTTTGTTGATATCGATAGGGTAGGGCCAGTCGTTGTATTTACTGAGTCTGGCAAGAGCGTGAATGACATCGCAAACGGGCGGCCGAATGCAGATATTGTTGCAATAACCCCAAATATGAAGATATCAAGGAGACTGTGTTTGACGTGGGGAGTAACATCCATCATCGCGGACGAAATATTCAGTCTCTCGCAAATGATCCAAATAGCAAAAAATGCAGTGTGCCAAAATTATCCAATCACGGATGGCTCCAAGGTTGTGATAATAGCTGGACTTCCATTCAGGTCATCTGGGCCAGTGAACCTCATACATATATGTGAGATAGGTGAGCACGACATTGCGGCTGCCGCGGCTCAAGTGGCTACTCCGTAGCGTTGTCGCTTTTATCATTGTCTACTTTATTCCATAAATCTCTTTTGAAATTTAGTACCTTTATGAGGGATCTGAGAGGCGCAAAGTACAGAATAGTATGTTGTATATAATCGCGTTGTTCCGACCGTTGCAATCAGTTCGAGCAACGACCGGAAGAACGACAATAGAACGCTAGTTTCAAAAAAGACTACTGACTGCGCAACTCCACCATGTCTCCTCTAGTTACTGTTCTACGCTTTATAATTGGTAAATTGCCACATGAAAACCACAAACTTCGAGGCTTCTCTTACTGGTGCCAAATGCTTATTATAGTGGTCCGTATAAAAGGCCTTACAAATCTCATAACTGCCAGTTCCGTCACGAGTTTTCTCATCAGGTACGCCGTAGTTTGTCGGTGTTATTTCTGCTGGTATTATGTCATCTCTCTCTCCAGAAGAAAGTACGAGAGAAACCAATCGCAACCTCAAAGGTAAATTCTCTTTAGTTGCCTCTCCGATATATATCAGTATGAGCCGTATGAATTCATCCATACCGAATGTTATTCTCGTACCATACCCATTATGGACCGCGTGAACTAATCTTGTGGTGTATATAAGTTTCATCGACAAGCTAAAAAGCAATCGATTAAAAGCATTCTTTTCGTTGGCTTCAAGCTTATTTATCTCTTCGCGTAGCGGAGCAACTGATTTATTGTATTTTACACCCACTGTCATTGTTGTTTGGTCTGTTGGAACTCCCACATCGGCTTTCCAAGACAGACTTATATTTTCCTCACCCGCCTTTATAATTGTCCAGCAAGAATCCACAGCTCTCGGCAGTATTATGTTATGATTCTCATCTTTTTCAAGTTCGGATTGTTTTATCTGTTTTCCAATTTCTAGATCAATCCACTTTCCACTACTAGCGATTGCGTTTCCTCCAAGAACCCCAAATTCCCTAATACAAATATTGTTTTAATCATAAAAACCTCCAATAAAGAATACACCATTAACAACGAGCTGACAGTTAGCGATCAAATCGCAAAATTGTCTTTCTCAGTCTACACAAACACCTCCCACAAGAAAGCTTATATAATACATGTCTATCACCGATAATCGGATTGTGCAACAGGTCTTGTATAGCAAATGGTGAGATAGAGCCTGAACATCCTGGATCCATTGGAGCTCAAGATACGTACTATGTAAGGGGGGGAAGCATTGTGGAGGTCTATCAGGAGACACTTATGGCATATCTGACAGGGTTAGTTGTGGTTAGTACAAATGGGATGGTATTTCACAATTTCAAAAATATGTGGCTTCCGATTACGGCAACTGGTGTTTCGCCCACTGCCCAGTACGGCGGTTTCTTCATATATTTGCTATAATAATGGTTTGCCCCTCCGGTTATGTCCGAGATTTCATCGAATATGATCTTGGAGGCTGTGACGAAGCAGATTTGGTAGATTTTGTCATTGTCTTTGACATTTTCGATGATCTTTCTGTTAGGGTCATTTACGTTCCAGCAAGAAAACTGTTTTGGCTTGAGGCACACCTCGGTGATGGACTCGCCAGATGCTAGTGATCTATTCATGATCACATTACCGACTGCGATTAGAGCAGTGAGGCCTCCATCTTTGCGGTGGTAATCGCCTCTCGCTTCGCCATATATTGTTTTAGCCATAATTTCTATATCCTTGTTCATTGCTTGTTTTCCTTTCTCTTAAATGAAATTTGGCAGATGTTAGACACGAGTGTATCCTTTGCACTACAGATTGACTGGTATGCCGATCCATCTGGGAACTCGATCAGTATCTTGCCATCGCATATGTCGTCCTCAAGCGTAGATAGCGAGTCTACGGTGATGTCATGATTTAGTTTTGCCTTTTTGGTCTGTATGATTTCGCTGGCCTTGATGACGCTGATATATGGCTCTGCGCGGTACCCCGTTCCAACATAGAACAGATATTGCTGGATATCTGAAAACTTGACCCCCTTGAAGTAGCTGCCAGCGAAGCAATGGGCCCTTGACTTGGTATGGATGATGCTCGAGGCCTCCATGTCTTCGTCAACGAAGTTCTCGATGTTTTTTGAGGATGTTTGGACCTGGAACGTCTTTCTGTATATGGTCTTGTTCTCCATGAGGAAGTTGAGTGATTGATCATTGAGCTTCCCGAATTCGGGGACAACGTCCGAGAATTCGATTGCTATCTCTGAGACAAAGCCGTTCATCTTTATCGATGAACCGTCATAGAGTTTGTATGACATGGTTTTCGTTTCTTTGTCGCTCGTTCTTTCCTTGTACCTGGCAGAGATAGCCACATCTTGGAAATCTGATTTTGGCAAGAGTGCACACAATAGCCTAAAGCCTGGACATTCTTCGTTGGCTAAACAGGGGTCGTCCATCTCTTCGTTTTCTCCTATCACGATGTTGATATCGTCTTTTTCGATATCTGTGAATCCAGCGACGAATGGTTCTCCTTGGAACCTTCCTACCACTGAGTTGCGTTTTGGTATGTTACGTTTTTTCATAATTGTTCCTTTCCAAGAAAGTGCAGTGGCTCTGCAATGTTTATGAGTTTCTTATCACAGTGTTTGGTTTTGAGCGGCTTGGCGATAACACGTATTTTTGTAGAGTTCTCGTTCAGAAAGCGTGTTATCAGCTGCTTGTAGTTACTCTTTGTGACAATGTCACGAAACTTCATTGACGAGATGTACTCTAGAAGTTTGGCATACTGTTCATCCCCATCATTTTGGATCACTATATCCTGGAGGATATCTTCAGAGTGCAGGTGGTGTGGTTCATCAGCGGTAATATTTATATTCTCCACGAAAATATCCCGTGGTAGCTGATTTTCGAAGCCCATGGCGGTGATTTTTACGCGACGCTCAAATGGGGTGATCGTTCGCTCGATGTTTGTTATCTTGCAGTTGATTCCGCGTACACTGATCCATTTGAAGCAGTCAAGATTGTCATCGAATGCGGCATCTCCAGCGATCTCGAACGAAATCTTGATGTTACGCATCGAGAGCGCTATGCAGTTACCGACGGACTTTAGAATTTCCGTCAGTATCAATCTGCCGTTCTTGGTCCTGAAAAAGCTCGTTGCCACTTCGTTTTCGACGTACTCTTGAACGTTTCTCAGATTAACGTTTATGTCCTTCTTATTTATGCACGGCGCAAGTTTATTGACTATCTTGGCATTTATGGTCTCAGTCATGTATTGGTCGTATTCCCATGCCAACGTGAGCTTTCCATCGAAGGTATGTTTGTTGATGGATACCTTCGGGATATCGTCTGCAACCGGTATGGGTTGCATCGCGAGCGTATCTACCGGTGTTAATCTGGATGCGCCTATGTAGTACTTAGTAGACCTGACTGGACCGGCAATCTTGTCTCCGAAGCTTGGCCAGGAGCTCGAGAGTTTCTTTGGAGTCAAGGTATTTATTTTTCCGAGTTTGAACTTATTGGCTATCCTTGAGGCCAAGGCGATACTGCCGGAGCATTTGGAAATCCACGAGCTACTTATCTCGAGATTCACCTCACCAATCGGTAAACTGTTTGATTTTTCGATTTTCAACGTGCCATCTAGGATCTCGTGCTCCATATCAACTGGTTCTGACTCTGGGGCTAACACATTTGGATTTCTTGTATCGCCAATTCTCGTGAATTCTTCATTGGCAACGTGCGTGAAGAGCCCTGGATTTTCAGCCTTGAACTTCTCGAAGATGTCATCCTCAGCAGACTTCTCCTTCGGTGGTTCAACGTCTAGTGTGACGTATGTAGATAGTTCAACCTCCATCTCGTTGCAACAAGTGGAAACAGTGCGTATCCTTCCAACGAAGAATAGCCGACCCTCGTGACTCATCTCGCATATGTCGTATTTGTTTATGGCATCGTATTTGTGTGAGTCAAATTTGATGACGGCGCTTGGGAGCATGCCCTCGCTCTCGAGGATGTATACGCCAGCTGCCCCGGCCACTATCATCTCATCTCCACCAAATGTTTTAAATTTTAATGTAATATTTGACATTTTTTGTCACTCCTTTTAATCTAATTTAGATTGAACTTACTGGGATTTTAGTTTTGAATTGAATATCGAAAAAATTTTCAATTTTAAAGATTTCGTCTTAATCAAAGAGTTTCTGGGATGCCATAACTGCGTCGAGCCAGGGAATCTAGCAGAAGCCTAAAATGAAGATTGCAAAAGTAACACTGTATCGTTGGTAGGTGCTGTTAAGGTATTTGTATGGAACCACAGAGTGTTGTAGAACTACCCGAGTCTCATTTGAGCCAGATTGCGACAGACGCTATTGACCTTGTGGTAGCCAAAAAAGTTTCCACTGTATCGGGCGATGTGAATCTACTCTCTGTCGGACTGCGTCTTGTCTGAAATTGCGGGATTTCCTAGAAACGTATCTACTTCTTCTTCCTCGAAGGATGCGCAATCACGCATCTCCTTCGTAAAAGTTCTATTTCTGCCTTTTTTGCTTTGGGGGAGAACAGATACATGATATATGCTACCACATATCATGGGCTAAGTCAACATCAGAGCAGACAAATCGGATGTCATCAGAGCATTGTGTTGCTACTCACATAGTTCCTTCGACAAGCTGACCAGGAACAGCCTTCAGTACTTCTTCAGCCCTGTCTAGTACGTGTTGTGGGAAGCCTGCAAGCGATGCTACGTTGATCCCGTACGACTTATCTGCGAAACCTGCAACGATCTTGTGGAGGAACACTATGTTGTCGTTCCACTCTTCGGTCTGAACGGTGATGAACTGGATGTATGGCACAGTTTCACTGATTTTTCTCAACTCGTGGTAGTGGGTTGCAAACAGGGTCCTGGCTTTCATCCTACATGCTATATCTTCGATTACAGCCCACGCTATGGCCAGCCCGTCATATGTTGATGTGCCCCTTCCTATTTCATCGAGGATGATAAATGATTTCGCAGTTGCCTGTCGCAGGATTGTCGCGGTTTCTATCATTTCAACCATGAAAGTTGAGCGCCCTGACGCTATATCATCCGATGCACCAACCCTACTAAATATCCTGTCGACCAAACCTATATGAGCTTTATCAGCCGGGACAAATGATCCTATTTGAGCCATGATAACGATTATTGCATTTTGCCGGAGAAATGTGCTTTTCCCTCCCATATTGGGGCCTGTCAAGATAGAGACTGGGCCGGTCTCGTTTAGCGTGCAGTCATTTGCTACAAACTGTGTCCCGGTGTTTCTCAGGCTGTTTTCAACTACTGGGTGTCTGCCGTTTTTGATATCAAGTATTTTGTCAGTGGTCAATACCGGACGTATGTAGTTGTTCTCAATGGCAAGCTGGGCTAGCGATGAAGTTACGTCTAGAAGCGATAGATTGTTCGATAGGGTTCTAATTTTTGATTGTTCTCTCGAGACCGCACGAATCAAGTCGTTGAATATGGTCAACTCCCTGTATTTTGCATTTGACTCTGCTGCGTAGATACCATTTGCTGTGTTGAGAAGCTCATCAGTTGTGTACCTGACACAGGATGCCATAGTCTGTCTGTGCCTAAAATAATACGGAATCTTGGGAACTACGCTGGTCGTAGCCTCTATGAAGTATCCCACGATAGCTGTCTTCTTGATCTTCAAATTTTGTATACCTGTCTCCTCAACATATTTCCTCTGTAGGGCCTTCATCACATTTTCGCTATTTTCCAGGATGTCTGTGTAGCTGTCTAGCTCTTGATCGTACCCATTTTTTATAAATCCACCGTCTCTTGCAAATGCAGGTAAGTTTTCCACAAGGGCAGATTCAAGTCTGTTAATCAAAGTCTGCGCATTCACGAAATCCAGCTTAATTGGGCTCAGCTGCTCATATTGCGAAATTTGCTCATGCAGCTCGATGGACTTTTTCAAGGCGATGGCTACGCATTTTAAATCTCTAGGCCCAGCTTTATCTAGCAAAATACGAGCGAGTGACCTCTCAATATCTGGGAAGTTTGCCATTATCTTCCGAATTCCATTCAGGACATCTGGATTCTTGACGAAAAACTCCACGTAATCCAGCCGACAATTTATAGCTTCGATGTTATTCAGCGGTTCCATAAGCCAGCATGAAAGCATGCGGGCTCCCTGGGCTGTCACTGTCTTATCTATGTTGCTTAAGAGCGACCATCGCCTCTCTCCATTGTTTGTGTTCGTAAGCTCCAGTCCCTTCCTGGTAAAATTATCAAGAGACATGTACTCCGTTTGTTTTATCGCCTGCGGGAAGGAGAGACACACATTGTCCGATTTATATACATCTGACACGTATTCCACAATTGCTGAAGCTGCCTCTACTTCACACGCAGATAAGTTGCCAAACGCATCAATAAACCTCACATTGAAAAATTTTGCTAACCTCTCAGAAGCTGTGCTTACCATGAACTTCGGGCTCGGTATGGCCCTCACAATTGGCTTGTAGCTATCGAGACTCTCCAAGATCTCCCTCTTAGAGAGCAGGCTATCAGCACATATGATTTCCGAAGGGGCGATCTTCGTAATCACTGTTTGTAACTCGCATAAATTGATTTCTTCGACAAGAAACCTGCCTACAGAGACATCTGCATATGCAATTCCAAGCGTTTTATCTTTTTCACCGGAGATTGCCATCAGAAAGTTGTGATCTTTTTCGGCGAGCATGGACTGCTCAACTAGCGTCCCATTTGTAACAAGCCTGGTCACCTGCCTATCCACTGTAGCCTTGCTACCTCCACGCCTTTTTGCATCTTCTGGAGTCTCCAGTTGCTCGCATATCGCGACCCTGTGGCCGTTCCTAACAAGTTTATTTAGGTACATCTCAGAGGCATGCCACGGGACTCCACACATCGGTACCCCAACCCTCTGCGTCAGGACAAGGCCTAGCTCTTTTGAAGCGACTATTGCATCGTCGTAAAACAACTCATAGAAATCACCAAGTCTATAGAAGAGCAGAAAATCAGCATGCTTTTCCTTTATCGTCATATATTGCTGCATCATCGGGGTCAATGATTGGCCGTCTTTATCCATTTTTGTTGGGCAATTCAAAGTTCTCTATTTCGAGATCCAGGTTCTCCTTCAGATGTCCGATCAATTCCTGTACGACACTTTCAGGAGTCGATGCCGACGAGGTTACAGCGATTGTCTTAACCCGCTTTAAGAGCTTATTATCCAGCTCATTGTGAGAGTCCACCAATATTGCTGACTTGGCACCTGACAACAGGGCAACTTCCTGAAGTCGCCTGGCATTTGACGAATGTGCAGATCCGACTACTATCAAGAGGTCAACAGAGCTGGCGATCTTTCGGACTACTTCTTGTCTCTCGCGGGTTGCGTAGCAGATGTCGTCCTGAGAGCTGGATTCGATATGCGGGATTTTTTCTTTCAGTTTCTTCACAATCGTTTGGACATGAGAATAGTCCAGCGTAGTCTGCGTAAAATAGACGACTTTATCACCAACAAAGCTCGGCAAAAGATCGATATCCCCCTCTTCATAAACCACAAAAGCCTCTGTTTCATCGGTATATCCCAGGAGGGCCACTATTTCGGCGTGAGCTGTATTTCCTATAATCACGATCTTCTTCCCCGCCTCCACCTCCTTCTTGCATTCATTTTGTATCGCTCGTACTATCGGGCACGTCCCATCGATTATGGTCAATTCTTTCTCTTCGGCTTTTTCCACAGCTTGCGGTGTAACTCCATGCGCAGAAAACATGATGACAGAGCCGTTTGGAGCTTCGTCGATGCTAGATATCTTCACGATACCCCTTGCCTTCATGTTATTCATAAAAACGCGATTGTGAATTATGTCCTCTACAACGTACATGGTGCCATATAATTTCAGCACCTGTTCAGCCATATTAACCGCGCGCGTCACCCCAGAGCAAAATCCCCTGGGAGATAACAAGAAACACTTAATAGCCATACACAAAAAGTATCTGAAATCTAGATATCTCCGAGGATGTTACTGCATCCTTGTTTAAAAAACAAATGATTATGCTGGAAATTTTGTGTTTTTTACGCTTGCTATTCACATTCTTAGTGGGCGAGATACTCGAGTACTTTTTTTACGTCCTCCTTTACGTCCACGGAGATAAAGGTTCCTTGCACAGGTACTGCCCAAACATTCATCCCATGCTGTAGCGCTCTAAGTTGCTCCAACCTTTCTGTCTTCTCTAAGAACGATGGAGGGAGTGACACGAATTTTTTAATTGCCGCATAGCGGTACGCGTAGATGCCAATATGCCCATAAAAGAACGCTGCTTCATGAGGTATGACAGTTCTGGAAAAATACAGGGCCCGTCCTGGAGCGTTCTTTTCCATATTATTAAATACCGTCTTCACCAGATTCTCGTTTCTTCCGTCGCCAGGTGTGGCATTTAATACCACCGGTGTTGAAATGTCTATCGTTTCGTCGCTCATCATCACGTCAATGAGTTTTCGGATTGACGATTCCTCAAATATCGGATTATCTCCTTGCAGATTTATGACGATCTCTGGTTTCTCTCGAAGCGTGTCCAAGGCGGCAACAACCCTGTCTGTTCCGGATGGCAGATCTGGGTCAGTCAAAATTGCGTGACCGCCGTACTTCTCGACGATCTCCTTAATTTCCTCACAGCAGCAAGCGACGTAGCATTCGCTGATGTTGAGTTTCATAGCGCGCTCCAATACGTGTATAATCAATGGTTTCCCATTAATTTCGTATATGATTTTTTGCGGAAATCGTGCAGAGTCCATTCTGGCAGGGATGAAGATAGCTGCTGTATTGTTTGACATTCTGTGCGAGACTAAACCATATAACAACGCGGTATTCTAACAAGATGTTAAAGGTAAGAAAAGTTTATTTATCTGGATTTTCGTTGATAGAAATCTCAATTGCGCTTTTGATACTCGGGATAATATCAAGCGTCAGCATCACACAGCTTAATCTTTTCAACAAGGCATTCACCGCGCAGAAGACATATTCCAATATAGATTTCGTTGTGAAGGCCGTGGCGGCTTACTGCATAGCGAACGATCTGCAATTACCGTTCCCATCACACTTGTCCATCAACATCGGTGTCCAGAATGAAGGCATGAAAAACTCATTTGGGATCATTCCGTTCAAATCTCTGGGTATAATGGAAAAATTTGCAAAAAGTGGCAGTGGTCAGTGGCTTCTCTATAAAATGAATCCATATTTTGGTAAAACTGCGCCAAGTGAGCAATACACGGATCTAGGGGTGCATGATTTCAGCTCGGCAATTTATGATGATAAGGTGGCATTCGTTATAAAATCACAGAGTTGCAGCAAAGCCGCAGAGGTTACCATATGGTATGGAGAAAAAAGCTTTCTCGCAAATTTCACAAATCACAGTACACGCAGCAAAGCAAATGATACAATGACAGAGCTTCCAACCGAATCGTTTTGAGGTATAGAAATAATGGTCATCAACGAGGCATGATTACGAATCTCGGGACAATCCACGTTCTTCTTGGCTACATCTCACGTTCTTGGTGCGATCTTTTCGCATGACGACGCCAGATAAGTTTGTTGCGACAAAGCCTGGTGCACAAATATCGTGTGATACTCGATGAAGGAGATCGTATGAGATGATGTGTGGCCCCCTGGCGGATACTGCATTAAGCACAGTATGAAGTACGCGCATCCTTAGTTCGATATGTAGCTCGGAGAACATGCTCATTTTTATGTACGTTCCATCGAAGATTTCTTGAGTTGCGTTGTTTGCCATTTTATCGAGGCAATCGTTTGCGTTTTGCAGTCTGGTTATTGTCTTGTTTACGTTCATGATGTCCAGACCATGATTTTTTGCTAGCTGCTGATGGGCATTCCTCCACCGAACACGTTCAAATCTGGGGTCGCTGTTAGACGGATCATTAACGTACGTCCATATGCCAAATCTGTCTGCTAATGTCTCCCTGATATCCGATGGCGTGAAATCGAGCAGCGGCCTTACTAGCAGTACATTTCCACATCTTGAGACAGGTTTAATACACGACAGTCCCCTCAATGAGGAGCCGTGCGATAACCTCATGAAAAAGGTTTCCCACTGATCCATGGCGTGATGTGCCGTCACTAGTACTCCTGCTCCAACTTCTTCACAGAAGCCATATAAGAATCCATACCTAGCATCTCTGGCTTTACGCTCTATACTGCCCCCAATATCGTCGTCATGGTGCCATGTGAAAACCTTGTGCCTTATACCGGCTTTCCCCAGGAGATCCAGTATTGGTAGAATCTCATCTGATGACTCTATTCTCAGTTTGTGGTCCACAATGCAAGCGAAGAGCTCGATACCATGCGCCTTTGCCAGTACGTTAGCAAGTAGTATGAGGCATAGGCTGTCCGCCCCGCCTGACAGGCCAATTACCCACTTTTTCTCAAGTTTTACCAGATGTTGAATCCTTTCCTCAAAAAGGGCCTCGGTAATCACCATGTTACACGAAGCTCAGCTGGTCTGGCATTGTTTTAGCGGATGTTGGTTGTCCCATCCTGGAAGTGAATCACAAGGTTGCTGACTTTCTTTGTATCAAAATCCGTCTTCGTGGAGATAATCGCGCCACATGTGTCAGTTATGAAACAAAACCCCTTGCTGAGGATCTTTTTGAAGGACCCCTGATCGAGCCTGTTCGAGAGGACTGTCAACTTGTCGCCTTGTATCGTGATGAAATTCTTCATTATTCTGGAGAAGGACCGCGTGATGACCTCGTATCCGCATTGCTTGTTGGTGATGTACGACTCTAAATTGATCAGTTTTCTTGATTTTAATAGCAAGAATTCCTTCTGAATGAAATTTTCAATCGCCACGAAGAGTCGCTCGATGCTGTCATCGAACCTTTGGTTGAGTGCACAAATCATGTGCATAGATGACCTTAGACGCTTCACGGACGACTCCATCATCATGGTAGTCTCCTTGACGATGCGGCCTATCAGGCTTCTCATGCGTACTGCATCTCCTGATAGCTGCAGTTTTACGTCAGCTAAGACAGGAGTAGCCAGTTCTATAGCGGCAGTTGGGGTTGGTGCTCTTAGATCTGCGGCGTAGTCAATGAGAGTTGTATCAGTCTCGTGTCCTATCGCTGAGATTACAGGAATTTTGCTATCAAAGACTGCTTTCACTACGGCCTCTTCGTTGAATGGCCATAGGTCCTCGATGCTGCCTCCGCCCCTTGCAACAATCAACACATCAGGCCTCTTTTCGATCATAAAATTAAATCCTCTGATTGCTCGTGAGACCTGCTCAGCAGACTCAATTCCCTGGACATTTACGGGCCAGATCATCACATGGCAGAACGGATACCTATCTTCAAGTCGGTGGTTCATATCCTGCAAAACAGCCCCAGTCCTAGATGTGATGATTCCAATGATTCTCGGGAATCTCGGGATCGCCTGCTTTTTTTCAAAATATCCAAGTGATGCGTAATGCTTTCTGCGTTCGTTCAGGAGCTTCAGGAGAGCACCTTCTCCAGCAATATTCGCTTCTTCGATTATGAATTGATATTGCGAACGAGCTGGGTACGAAGTCACTTTGCCCTTAACTACGACCTCTAGGCCATCCTCAAGCGGAAACCCCACCTTCGTTCCACGCCAGCATATCGCGTTAATAACTGAGTCACTGTCCTTCAGCGATAGGTACGTGTGTCCAGAAGTATGTACCTTTAAGCCGGATACTTCTCCCCGTAGCTTGACAGTAGCGAAATTTTTTTCAATCTCCTGTTTTATTGCACGCGAAAGTTCCGATACCGTCAGAATCTTCTCTTCGCCGAATAGTTGCACACTAGCCTTTAGTGCCGTGCTCGATGTCATGCTCATGTTCGATCTCCACAATGATATCAGATTTCGATGGTGGGCCCTGTAGGACTCGAACCTACGACAACTCCGTTATGAGCGGAGGGTTCTGACCAACTGAACTAAAGGCCCAACACTCGAAAAACTATATCAATAACCGATTTCGGGAGTCAATGAATTTGTTGTGGCGCCTCCGCAGTAATTTAGAGTCGCATCACCTTCGCACAATCGGCAACGGTACGGCACAGTTAATCTAAGTACACTTGAATCTCTAATCTCTATTCCAGAAACATGGCATTTGTTGTACTCTTTGGGATGAAGTGGAATGGTGTGCAATTTGTGGTCTTGATATGGGATATGTAAAAAAAGAACGGATCAAGTCTTTTCAAGACATTATTTTTGATCTGCAGAGGTACTGGTCTGACCAGGGTTGTGTAATTATGCAGCCATATGATACTGAGGTTGGGGCTGGGACATCCCATTATGTTACCGCGCTCAAAGCGCTTGGAGATGATAACTGGGACGTTGCATTCGTTCAGCCGTGCAGGCGGCCTAAGGACGGGAGATATGCCGACAATCCAAATAGGACGCAGTACTACTATCAATTCCAGGTGATAATGAAGCCGGCGCCCAAGAATCCGCAGGAGTTATATCTCAAGAGCCTGGAGGCGATAGGGTTTGATTTGTCGGTACATGATGTCAGATTTGTTGAGGACGACTGGGAAAACCCGTCACTTGGAGCCGCTGGACTTGGCTGGGAGATCTGGTGCGATGGTCTAGAGATAACACAATACACGTACTTTCAGCAGGTTGGCGGAGTGGTGTGTTCTGTTCCTCCATTGGAGATAACGTATGGTCTGGAGAGGGTAACGACATTCATGCAGAATGTTGAGAGTCATTTCGATATCAACTGGAATGGCAGGATGGACGAGAAGAAGCTAACATATGGGGATGTGCTTGGGAGATTTGAGCGTGAGTTTTCATGCTATAACTTCGATGTTGCGTCCGTTGATATGCTATTGGAACATTTTATGGATTATGAAAAAGAGTGCCAAAAATTGCTCAATCACAACCTCGTGCTGCCAGCATACGAGCAGTGCATCAAGGCAAATCACTGTTTTAATCTACTGGATGCCAGGGGTGTTATATCAGTGACTGAGCGTGCGAGTTATATAGCAAGGGTCAGGGTACTAGCTAAAAGCTGCTGCCAGGCTTGGTTAGAGTCTTTGTGAGTTAGTGAGGTCATAGAAAAATGCGTCAAGAACTATTAATCGAGATTTTTTCAGAGGAAATTCCCGCACAGCTGCACAGGAGGGCAATATCCGACTCAGCGGCCGTCTTCACTAGTATCCTAAAAAGCTATGGTGCTTCATTTTCTAGTGTGACGAGCTTTGTTTCACCAAGAAGAATAACATTGAGGGTGCAGCTCCTTGTGCAACGTACGAAAGACATATCCGAACAAAAGCGAGGTCCAAAAATTTCTGCTCCACAAGTGGCGATAGATGGCTTCCTAAAGTCAAACCAGAAGGAAAAGAGCGATCTTATTGAGCTGGACGGATATTACTACCTTCATGTGGAGATTGAGGGACGCGAGATCAAGACTTTAATCGGAGACATGATAGAGGACTTCATATTGAAGATGCCGTGGCCGAAGTCGATGCGGTGGTACCTTAATGACCAGAAGACTCTTAGTGCATTCTGGATACGTCCAATTAGGTCAATCCTCTGCATATATGACGATGAGCCAATCGAGGTATACGTGGAGTCCGTTGGCATCACGACGTGCGACTATACCTATGGGCACAGGTTCCTCGCGCCTGGGAAATTAGAGATCATTGACTTTGAGGATTACTTTGAAAAACTTGCCAAGAGCTATGTAGCATTGGATTATTTCAAAAAGCGCGAGTACATCTTTAAGGAAATAACGAAATTGGCTGCTACGATGGATCTCTGCGTTGCTCAGGATGATGACCTCCTGGATGAAGTGGCTGGGCTTGTCGAGTATCCATTTGTACACATTGGAACGATTGAAGAGAAATTCATGAAACTGCCAGATGCAGTCTTGTCCACATCCATGAAGGTACATCAAAAGTATTTTGCTCTAATCTACCAAGATTCGGTCGTTTCGCCGTTTTTTGGGGCTGTTACCAATATCCCAAACACGGACGTCATGAGAATAGGGATGGATAGAGTCTTAAAGGCAAGATTGAGCGACGCGGCATTTTTCTATAAGGAGGACCTGGACGTTACTTTAGAGGCGTTCGCCCAAAGACTTTCGAATGTTGTATTTCATGAGAGGCTTGGATCTATAGTACAAAAGATTGACAGAATGATGTCAATCGCCAACACAAGAGATGAGCACAGGGCCATTGCTCTATGTAAGGCCGATCTGCCAACACAGATGATTGGCGAATTTCCAGAGCTCCAAGGGGTTATGGGTGAGATATATGCAAGGCAACAAGGTGAGACTCAGTCTGTGAGTTTAGCCATCAGAGAACACTATAAACCTACCAGTGCTTCCGATAACCTTCCTTCATCTCTGACGGGTGCGAGGATAGCATTCTTTGATAAGGTAGACACACTTGTAGGGCTGCTGGGAGTAGGGATACACCCGACTGGCTCAAAGGATCCGTTTGCTCTCAGGAGAACGGCACTCGGGATAATAAGGATCCTGTGTGATTTCGAAAAAGATGTGCTTTGTGGTGAGACGCTGTCGTGGTACATCATAACGCTTATAACGGCGTACTCTGACCAAGGGGTGGCTCTGGCTCCAACGACACTAGCGGATGTACAGAGGTTTGCCATAGAGAGATTGAAGACACATATGGAAGACAAATTGGGGATCGATCCCGATGTTATCGAGGCCGTAATACATTCCTACAATTCGTTAGAGTTTAATTACAAAGCTGCTATCGAGAAGGCAAATGTCCTCAGTGCACTGATTCCGACACCCGAATTCCAGATGGTGAAGGAAGCGTACAGACGTGCAAGTGGCGTCATTATTGAAAGACAGAGACTACCGCAGGATTCAGTTGCTTCTCTCGAGTTTGAGAACATCCACATGACAAATCTGAGAAATTCAGTGATGAAACAAGAAAAGCTGCCGCAAGACTTCGATGTGTCAGTAAGAACGGCCAGGGCACTGCTTGACGCATGTGATAATGTTCTTATAAATGATGCGGATGCAGCGGTTAGGAAAAGGAATATCCTGCTACTGAATCAATTTGTGATGCTAATAGATACAAACTTCGGTGTGCTGTCGTTCCTGCGGAGTTCGTGACAACACCATGGCCACCTTACCGCTAAAAGGCGGGCACCGATAGTCGTTTCTCATTGATGTATGGTAGCTCCATTATGATGCAGAAGCAACCGCTCTAACGATCGCATCAGTGAATTTCTCAACAGAACCCGGAGCGTATTCTTCAGCGATTTTTGAGGAAACGCCACCAGCAGGGACTCTTTGAGCAAGGCTACCCTCAGTTGTAAGGTTAAGGTTGCCATCGTGCGATTTAAGCTGGACGACCTTGCTGGTTTCTATAGTCTTTTTGGTTTGCTCCAGCACGTCCTGGGTTGTCGCAGCGAAGTTAAGTACTATGCCTTTCATGACGCCTGTCAATTGCGCGACGTTTTCTGCCAATTGCTCGACTTTCTTATTGAGAGCTTTGTTCGACTCTATGATCTTCTCCACGGAGTCTTGCCTCGATTCTGGTGCAGCAGCAGCCGAACTGCTTGCTGCCGATTCTGCAGCTGGGTCAGCAGATACCTCAAAATCAGAAACGATAAAAGACGTTGCTATCAACAAGCTTGCATATTTTATTTTCATAACAATTCCCGCATCAAAATACATATGTCTACATGTTTCATTCTATATCAAACAGGTTAATAGTTCGTTAATGTTTGAAGAAATTTTCTTAAGTCTGCTACAACGAGCTTATGGATATCGTGCTCTGATAGCATACCATCTAAGATGTAAAATCTTTGTGGATTTGCACGTGCCAATTCTAAGAAGCCCTGCCTGACTTTTTCGTGGTAAATCAGCTCCATTTTTTCATATCTCGCCTCTGTGTTCTGGCCGTTTCTAAGAGATCTTGCTATCCCAATGTCCACATCAAGATCTAATAGGTATGTTCTGTCTGGCTGTCTGCCGGAGGCAAAATCGTTGTAGATGGCATTCAAGAGCAAGGTGTTCACGTTTTTTCCTACTCCTTGATAGACTATTGAGGAGTCCTGAAATCGATCGCATACAACTACTGTACCAATGTCCAGCAGCGGTTTGATCTTTTTCATCCAGTGATCTGCTCTAGAGGCGAGGTATAACAGAGATTCGGTTAGTGGCCCTATCTTCTCGGGCGTTCCAGTGACAAGAATTTTCCTGATTTCTTCAGCGACTGGCGTTCCTCCGGGTTCTCTCGTTAGCACTGCGTCCTCCCCAGATTCTACTAGATACTCATGCAGCAGCTTTGCTTGGAGGCTCTTGCCAGTTCCTTCACCGCCTTCAAACGTGATAAACAATCCTTCCGACACGCCTAACCTTCGATATATGAGGCAACTATAGCGTTTCGTGCTAGTGCATCAGCGTATTGGTTATACGAACAGGTCGAATGCCCCTTGACCCAAAGCCACTTGATTTGCCTTCCCTCTACTAAGGATGCCAATATTCGCCAGAGATCTTGGTTTTTTACCGGTTGCTTTGATTTTGATTGCCAATTATTTTGAGACCACACTTTGATCCACTCGGTTATTCCATTCTTGACATATGTGCTGTCTGTATGCACCACAACTTCGGTATCGCTGGGCAGTATTCTAATAGATTCTATCGCGGCTATCAGTTCCATTCTATTGTTGGTTGTCGCTTTTTCAAAGCCAGATATGCTGGACACTTTACCACATGAGATAAACACGCCTGCCCAGCCGCCAGGACCAGGGTTTCCAGAACACGCCCCATCTGTGTATGTATCCACCGTTCGCCCTGGTTGCAATCCGGCCAAAAATTCTTCAATACCAACAGTCTGTTGCTCTTGATTCATTGTGCATCCTTCAAAAAAGTGATACCTCCACACGTATGTCGGGAATGGCTTGCGGTAGCTGCTTTTCAGTCGAGAACGTGGTCCTTTGTCCTGGTAAGATATTTTCTTCACTAAGATCGGATTGCCAGGCAATCACCTCTGTATTGCCACTGTAGACGGCAACTTTAACGCCGGCTACTTTTGCCACCACACTATCTTCGTTCACTATAGCTCCCGTTACCAGTAGCTTATCTCCAGGCTCTATGAAATACTTTATGTCGGTCATCATGATCTTCTTGATTGTTGTTTCAGTGATGTGTCTTGCCTTGTTGACGAGATAAGCCTGAAACTTTGCTTTGTTTTGACAAATTAAACACGCAGCAATGGACACTAGTCCAGCCATTACGAGGTACCACTTAGCCTTTCCAAAGAATGATCTTTTTCTGATCCTTCTTCTGCCGCCACCGGAGGGGGCCGATAGCCTCGCGATCTTTTCTTCTTTACTTGCCATCGGCGGAGAAGGCATGTTCAACTTGTACGTCGTGCTATCAAGCCACCACTTTCTGCCGCATTTGTAGCATCTCAGCCACCATCCATAACCCAGACGGTGATCCATGCTTGGATTCTGTAGCAACGAATCACTAACTTCGTAGCAGCAATTACAATACGGACACTTGAGATTCATGGTTCTGGAAAAAATACCTGCAAGACAAAGCCCAGTCCAAGCATGATACATACATGGATCAGGTCTTTTCAAGAAGTTTCATCTACATGAAACTCGGACAGGCCATTGTACTGTCACCTACGTAGTTGACCACGTGATCAAGCCTCCAATTGCAGTTTCAAAATCGCTCTTAGTCTGCCATCTGGAGGCATCATAGTCTGATAGGTCGGAAGAGGTGAGGTAGTGGGCTAACATCCGATATGAAAAACTAGAACCACTGCAATAAGCTACATAGTATGTGCCATCTATAGTCTGGATAGGAATATAGTTTGGGATGGAAATGGAGGTTGAGGTACTATATATAGTAAAGTTACTACTAGTATTACCCCTGCTATATATCTCGTACTGTGGATCTCCTGCAAAAGATATACATAGCCCCTAAATTGTGGTAATTAGGTATAGCGAATCAATGCTGTTATGAATGGATTACCCTATGATCAAGTACCAATTGGTAAGGAAACACAGAGATAAGTTTCAGAAGCTCTTTGGTCTCAGCGTCTCCAACTTTGAGCTAATACTCAAAGAGATGATCATACTATGGGAGGATGAGGTTGTAGCAAACTATAAGGGTATTGGGAGAAGTACAAAGTTAGAGTTAG
>JAIRMJ010000039.1 GCA_031258785.1 Holosporales bacterium
AGAGATCTACGTAAGCTAGTTTAGATCTCCTAACTTTAGGTCCCATAGCTGAATCATGTACGTAATTACGCTCCTTCCATTTTGCAACAGTAGTTGGAGAGATAGAATACATTGCAGCAAGAACCTTTAGGCTCTCTTTACTATTTTGTATCTCTCAACGTACTACCTCAGTTATTTTGGCGTAGCCATGTAAGACTTGTCCCATATTTCACTTCTCCAGTTGGTATCAATATCTTCACTCTTCGGGACTATACCACTAAGTTGCCCTCAGTTGGTACCTCACGTCCTCAGCACATCAACTGGATCCAGTTTTGAGGCCTTCTTTGATGGATATATGGTCGCCAAAAGGCAGAGAACTAGCGAAAAGCCAGCTACGCAGCTCACCTCTAGCCAGTCTGTTTTTGATGGAATCTGCGAGAGGAAGTAGATTTCTTCATTGAAAAGCTCCGTATGCGTCATCTTTTCCAGGAGTCGCTTAATTCCATCGATATTGAGAGAGACTGCAAGCCCGAGAGTAACCCCCGTTACTGTACCAGTAATACCAACTGCGGAACCTATCATAAAGAAAATCCTAGATATCATCAAGCGAGTGGCGCCTATTGTGCGGAGAATTGCGATGTCGCGACGCTTGCTGTTGGTAAGCATCGTGAGACAAGAGATGATATTAAACACGGCCACCAAAACGATGATGCTCAAAATTAGGGTCATGACGTTTTTTTCCACAACAACTGCGTGAAAAATGCTCGCATCTGAATGCTGCCAGTCTAGGACAGCAAATTCTGGTCCCAACAAACTGCGTATAGCTCGCGTTACGGATTTTACGTTTTCGATATCCGTGACAAAGACCTCAATTTGAGTTACACAGTTGCCTAGACTAAAAATCGCCTGAGCGTCATTGATCGGAATCAGGACTATGTTCTTATCGTACTCGTTCAGGCCCACTTCAAAGAGACCAGCCACATTCAAGGCCTCTTCTTTTGGTAGTTTGCCAAATGGCGTTACAAGAGATTCTGGAATGAGGAGCTTTATCGAATCTCCACGACAAAGTTGCATGCTCTCTGCCAGTCGCTTCCCTATAAGAATGTGACCTGTATCAAAATCTTCTATAGAACCAACCTTTATATGTTCAGACACAAGTCTCTTTGAGCGCAGCGATTCGTTGGATATGCCGTACACTACGACTCCCTTCACGACACCGTTCGCTATTGATACGACCTGTTGTTCAATTTGTGGAATTACTGCACAAACGGCATCGCACGAGGATTTCAGCTTCTTGGCAATGGATTCGTATCCACTAATTGGGGAACGATCCGCCTTATATACGATAATGTGCCCCTTCATACCGACAATCTTTTCCAACAGCTCGTACCTAAACCCATTCATAACTGACATGACGATAATTAACGTCGCAACTCCTAAGGCTATACCAACGAACGAGAACCACGTTACTACACGTGCAAACCCATCTCCTTTGCCTGCCTTCAAGTACCGCATGGCAATCATGCTTTCAATGATCAGACGATGAACAGCCATATCATCCAAGCTCTGATCTTATCCTCTCAGCCACGGCCTCTGAGGCTGGTGTAAGTGGTAGTCGCAGCTCATTCTTTATGCGGCCCATTTGGTGTAGGATAAACTTTACCGGAATTGGATTGGATTCCAGGAACAGAACACTATTCACAACAGCTAGCTTTTTGCCTATTTCCAACATTGATGTTATGTCTCCACTGAACCAAGATGTCAGAAGCCTCTTCACGAGGACTGGCTCGATGTTGCATACTACCGAAATGCAGCCATCGCCACCATGTACCAGGTAGCCAATCAATGTGGCGTCGTCCCCAGACAGGAGCTTTAATTGCGGCACCTTTGACTTAATCAGCGAGACCCTTGCCAGGTTTGGATCGGAATCCTTGAACGCAACGATCCTCTTTAACTTTGCTATTTCAACGACTGTCTCGGTTGCCATACTGACGGCACATCGCCCAGGGTTGTTATACATAATGATTGGGATAGAACTATGCTCATGCACTTTGCTGAAGTGGGCTATGATCCCACTTTGTGTCGGCTTAACGTAATATGGAGCAATTACCAATACCCCGTCGGCCCCGAGTTTTTCGGCGTTTTGTACCAGCTTTATGGCATCGCGTGTCCAGCATGAGCTACATCCGACAATGATTGGCGCCCTCTTTCTGGCAACCTCGATAGAGACAGCAATGATCTTTTCCTTTTCTTCATCTGATAGAAGGAGCCCCTCACCAGTAGAGCCACACACGAGTATTGCGTCCGTTCCAGAATCTATCTGCCACTCGATGAGGCTCTCAAGCGCAGAGAAGTCAACAAGATTCTTGCTAAAAGGTGTTACAAGTGCGACGATTGACCCGTGAAACATTGTCCTTACAGCAACTTTGAAAAAATCACACACCGACGATATGTTATACGACACGATTGCAACAAGAGCAACAAACTTTCGGCGTGATGTACGTGCATCGCGCACGCGTGGTTGGGACATTATTACAATCATGAGAGTTGTCAAGATACTTGTCATGTGTACTGTGCTGACAGCAATCGCGAGTATAAACGCTGCATCTGATGCAAGCATGTCTGCGAATACAGAAAAATATGATAAGTGGAAGACTGCCATTATGGCTCCAGAAAATTCAACTAAGGTCTTTGCATTTTTCTACAACAACCCGCACTGGCCTCTCTTCGATGAGTCAATCAAGGTTGCTGAGAGAAATATAGACTCCAGTATGGCAGATCGCATGATTGTGGCATGGTTCAAAAGGTACCCTCCAACGACGAGTGATGGGCTCATGGCGTTCATCGACTGCCTCATCAAAGAGGATCCTCAGTGTGCGCAAACATATATCAAGCAGACGTGGATTTACCAGAATCTGGCGACCCAATTTATAAGAGAGTTTAGAAAGAGATACGAAAAATACCTATCAGCAGTGGACGATGCGAAAAAAGCGAAGTACCTCACCAAGGTACAGAAAATCGAGCAACTCAAGGAACTCAGGGCGATTATTCACAACGGCCAGGTATCTACATACATAGATAGCTTTTTAAAGAAGTACTTCCTCTCGAAGAGCAAGGGGCATTCTAAGGCAGACCTGTCTGATCCTCAAAAGCGCAGCATCATTATCCAGCAACTGATAAATCAGCGCAGGATGAAAGATGCAGCATCGATCTTGACGTTAACAAACAAGAATGAGGAGGAGCAATCCGATACATTTTATAAGCAGAGGAGGCACGTAGCATACGAGGTTTTGCGCTCTGGTAGCCCGCAGTTAGCGTATGATGTCATGAAAATGTATAAGATTCGTTCAAAAAACAAGGATGAGCGGATAGCTAAAGCAGAGTGGCTCATGGGATACATCGTGCATCGATTTTTGAATGATCAGCAAAAAGCCGAGTTTCACTTCGAGCGTGCGTACAACAATTCAAAGAAGGCGATACGTCTCAGCAAGAATGCGTTCTGGCTGGCCGAGGTATATCAAAAGAGAGGTGATATCCTGCTGGCACTTGATTGGTATCAAAAGGCGAGCAGACATTTCTCGACATTCTACGGTTATCTCGCAAAGGCTAGAGTGCAGGCCCTAAACAACGAAAAACTCTCGATCTTGAGTACTGCTGCTGCCCCACCCACTGCTCCAATCCTCACGGACCGGGAAATGGTATTCTATAACAGGGAACTGGTTCAGGTTCTTCTGGCTGTCCAGGATCGCGGCATGGCTCAGCATTTTTATAGGCAGTTGATTCGCGAAATCGAAGACCCAGACGAGGAGGTCCTACTTCTTGACTTGGCATACGCAAACGATGAGGTCGATATCCTGATTAGTGAGAACTCCCGAAAACAGCACTATTTTTCCAGTCCAAAGGCGTACAAACGACTGGGGTCGGCAGATGCGCAGACAGTTGAAAGAATAGAGAAGGGACCGTGCTTTATGAGCCTGGTACATGCTATAATCCATAGGGAGAGCAATTTTAACGCTGGCGTCAAAAGTCACGCAGGGGCAATTGGACTGATGCAAGTTATGCCAGCAACGGCTCAGCAAGAGGCACGAAGGATCAGGTTCCGCATGGACGGTAGATCCCTTTTTGACAGGTTCACAAACCTCACGATCGGCTCCTCATACATCCACAAACTGATGCAGAAATACGACAACAATGTGGTGTTTGCCGCTGCAGCCTATAACTGTGGCGAAGGCTGTGTCTCAAAGTATCAAAAAAGCCTCAAGAACCTAAAAGGCCTGACGTTGCTGGATCTGATGGAACTCATGCCAATCAAGGAAACTAGAATATACCTAAAGCACGTAGTACGAGCACTTTTTGCGTATTCAGAAATGTTCTTCGCCGGCAGCTGCTACAACTGCTCATTCTTTTTGAATATACAATAGGAAGATCCAGGAACTTGGTAAGATTATTCATCCATTGTGTGGGACTGGGCCCCCGCCGGCGTTATTCCGGCGACCTGTAGTGCTTTAACTGACACTGTCTGGAGCTCATATTTCCGCCACTCCATAGTTGAATCAACACAACATGCAAGCCACCCACCTCACTACATAAACCATTTCCACATCTTCGCCGCCTATATCTTAACTCTCCTTTACCATATCAGAGGAAAATATGTGGTGACGACCAATGTTCCACGTGGAACATCACATTCGCGCATATGTTTCCAATTTTTGCTGAATGAGGGCGAAAGCGGTGTTTTTCTCGGCGGTACCGAAGATATATAGGTTATCACGTGCCCTTGTCATTGCCACATATAGTAGGCGTAGGAGCTCTTTTTTCTCCTCTTCGTACTCAGTCCTCAAGATGGCTTCTACCTCATCAAATGATGCACTTCTTGACGGCTTTATGAAAAAAATGAGAGAGTCTTGCTCTGTCGTTTCTTGAAAAATATCAGATTCGTCCAAAAAGACCATCCTTGTTTTGGATTTGTTTGGTTCCATATCAAAGTCCAGCAAGAACACGTTCCTTGCCTCTAAGCCCTTGGCTCCATGGATAGTTGAGACCCTAATGCCGTTTCCTTTGGCGCTGCTGCCAATAAACATTACGTTTTTGTTCTTGAAACTCTCCATAAATTCCGGAATGCTGCTGGAGTGCCTCTCGCGAAATGTGGTGACTTCCCGCATGAGCGTACCCATCATATGACTCTCACGATGGCCGACATTTCTGACAATTGTGGTCAGATAGTAAAAAAACTCCAATAGGTTGTTCTCAGCGTAGTGCTCCATCACATTGCGCAGGAACGCGCGTTTTTCTGGATGGTGGTTGGCTAGATTTTCAAATACAGAAACATCTCGTTCGCGACAAACCGCGAATAGATCATCGTTTGTGAGTGGGTTATCGAAAAAATACGGGCTCTTCAGCAGGCATGCAAGCGCGTAATCATTGGAGGTGTCCATGCACACGTTCACTAGGGCCATGAAATCCCTGCTTAGGAGGGAGTCATTCAGGCTACCTTTCATTGACATAGCCACTTTGGTCTGCATTCTTGCCAGCTCATCCCCTACATTCTCCGCAAGGACGCTTCTGCTTCTCGTCAGTATCAGAATATCATCATCACATGTCCCAGAAAGAGACTCTTTAATGCATTCTGCAATCTGTTTTGCCTTGTCTTCGAGACCTGAGATATCAACTAAAGTGAGCTGATTGTGTAGTCCAGAACGAAGAACATCTCTGCACGAGACATGCCTCTTATAGTCAACAAGATCGCTGTCAAAGGCAAATTTTGCTATCTCTCCTTCAAAGACGGAATCTATGTTTTCTAGGATCTGCTGGATAGTTCTGTAGCACTCGTTCAAATACACTGTTTTCAGTGTTTTCCCAGATTTGGCGAAGTTTTCAGTGCAATGCTTGTAAAATTTGGCAAGGAGTCTATAATTTGCCCCCTGGAATCTATAGATCGATTGCTTCACATCCCCGACTACGAAGATCGTTTTTGCATCGTCAGATCCAGAGAACATGTCATCAGCAAGCAAGGAGATCAGTCGCCACTGAACGGAGCTCAGATCTTGCGCCTCATCGATCATGATTGATTTTATGAAGGAGCAGACCTTCGACATGACAAACTCCCTGGCACAGCTCTTGGTCAGGATGTATTCGGCTTTGGCCAAAATGTCAGAAAAGTCCAGGACGTTCGACTCCCTCTTTAGGTGTTGATATTCGCATAGGATCATCTTGGCTACCCTTAAGAAGCAGCACGTCTTCTTGATTAAGTTCTTTTTCCTGGAGTTGACGGAATTTTTGTGCACGATTCTTGCTATCTCGCACACCATCTCATTGTGCGGAAACGGTAGTTTCTTTCTCAACTCGCCGCTTTTCGTTAAGAACAAGTCATGGAGATTGTACATTGCCAATGATTTGCGAATGAATTCCAATTGTTCACCTGAGAAGTCCTCATCGTTGCTTACTACGAATTTCGATTTCAGGAGCTCTTCATAATCGTCTATATCCTGGTATACCTCAAAAAGTCTTGCAAACACCTGTGAGAACTGCAGAATTTTATCGGTGAGCTCGTCGAATGAGTATACAGACATGGCACTCGATACAGTCCTGATAACGTCATCATCCACAAATTTGTTGCAGACTGTGTTCTTTGCCTCCAGGATAAGTTCTTTTGCTTCGTTTTCATCGATTAATGCGAAGTCTGGAACTACATCGGCCTCAAGTGCGAATTGCTGTATGAGAAGCTGACAGAACGAGTGGATAGTCGATATTTTCAGATTTGAGTACTCGTCCTGAAACTTGAAAAACAATGCCTCAGCAGCCGTTACGTCGCTATCAGTCGGGCTTTTCATCCCTAGCGTATTAACGAGGTACTCCCTCGTGTAGTCATTTTGATTTAGGTACAAATTCTCCAGAACAGCAGCGATCCTAGATTTCATCTCCAAGACAGCGGCATTTGTGAAGGTGATACACAGGATCTCGCTCGGCTGCAGTCCAGCCAGCAAAGATTTTACATAACGATCGACTAGAAGCTTTGTCTTGCCTGATCCAGCTGATGCAAATACGAAACACGATGCGGATACGTCTAGTGCGCCGCTAGGTATCTCAAAATTGCTAACCACAGGACTCACCGCGAGTGGTGCCCAGAGCCGGAATCGAACCAGCGACACAGAGATTTTCAGTCTCTTGCTCTACCGACTGAGCTATCTGGGCTTGCGCCTACTCAGATGATCTTACACCTTTCAGAGGTTATTGTCCAGCCTACGACACAACGCTGTAGGCTAGTTGTATGGTCCCGGAATGTGATGAGGCAAACTGGGAACACTGCGTAAAAGTAAAGATATGTATCCAAAAGATGCAGCGCCGACCCGGTCGTAATGCGCAAGGGTACCTAGGCACTGCGCAGGAGATCTTCTCCAAGCAATAGTACAAATACAAAATCCTGAAGGCGTACTCACACTGATAATCGTGTTGGCACTAGCCGTCCCTCGCAACTTCACTTAACGTCCCATTCTTAAGTTCCACTGTTCTATCGCCGAAAGAGTTTATGTAGCGAATGTCATGGGTAATCATAAGGCAGGTTTTGTTCTCCATGGTTGTAATCCTTTCGATGCTGCTCATTACGGCTTCTGACGTGGCACGCGAGAGGGCAGCTGTGACTTCATCCAGCAGGAGGAGCTTGTAGTCCGCGCTTGTAGCCATAACGATGCTGAGGACCTGCTTTTCCCCGCCTGAAAGGTTTTTTACATACTCACGTCTTCTGTTAGCTAAATTCATTCCAAAAACGTTGAGTCTCTCCATACAAGCTTCTAGTGTTAAACGACATACTCTGTTTCCTCCACCGCGCATGCACGCCAGTCTCAGATTCTCTAAGATTGTCATCTCTCCTATCATCCCAGCCCTCACGTCCTGAAGTATGCTCGAAATGACTCTTGTCCTGCAGCCCTCCGATAGCTCTGTTACGTTGCGGCCTTCAATGTATACTTCACCAGCATTTGGAGCAATCTTCCCGGCAATAACCCCAAATAGCGTCGTCTTACCTGCGCCGTTGCCTCCTATAACTAGAACCCTCTCACCACTTGATACAGTGAGGTTAAGCCCCTTCAGAACGTCACCCACTCGTATGTTGTCTAGCCTAAGCATCTGCCTTGCTCCTTTCTCTTCATCATCATTATCGATACTATGATTAGTCCTGTAACTAAGTTAAGATTTTGAGTCTTTATGCCGAGTACATCACTGTGTAGAGCCACATTCAGGAAGATCCTGTAGAGGATTGAACCAACGATACATGACACTATCAAGAGCGGCTCGTTCTTAAATGGCAGTGCCTTTGTCCCAACAACGATTGACGCAAGGCCGGTTACCAGCATGCCGGTTCCCCCAGATACGTCGCAAAAGCCCTGGTATTGGCTGAAGAGGCTTCCTCCAGCTGCAATCATTGCGTTGCTTATCGCAAGTCCGAATAGGGTCATTTTGTTGACATCTATTCCATATGTAGTTGCGAACTGCCTGTTGTACCCGACCGCCCTGAGTTTCAACCCAAAGCTGCTGAACATCATGTACATGACAGACAAGACTATGACTGCCACTATTGCTATCATCGGTAGTCCAGAGTCAGAGAACACGGTTTCACAGTCTATAATCGCCATGCTTGGTGAGTTCCCCATGATCATTAGATTCACGGAATACAGCACGTATGCCACGATTATTCCTGACAGGATGTCAGCTATCCTGCAAAATTTGTTTAAGGTGCCGGTTATAAGTCCGGCGAATGCTCCAGCCACCATTGAGAAGCATATCGAAATGTATGGGTCTATCCCTGCCTTAATGGTCGCGGCCGTCGTGGCTGCTCCGAGAATAAAACTTCCGTCACACGTCATATCGACGAAATTTATCGTCTTGAATGTCATGTATATGCCCATCGCCACAACACCAAAGATTAGACCAACCTCTACACTTGTCAATAGCTCCTGTATACCCAGCATTGTCATTTTGCCTCCGCTCAAACTAATATATCTTTTTTGCTAGAGCAGATATATCGTGCGGTATGTTGATCCCAACCTTTGCTGCCTGCTTCGCGTTGAGATACAGCTCAGTGGAACCCGTATACTCAACCTTCATCGTATTGATATCCACTCCATTCAGTACCTTTTCGATGATTTTACCGGTCTGAACACCGATGTCGTATTGGTTTGGCCCCAAGGAGGCTACACACCCCATCTTAACTTGATCAGTATCGCTCACGTAGACAGGTACTTTCCCGCACAGTTTCACGATAAGGGGGATATTAGCAAGGGCCATGTTGTCATTGCTTATGAAAACTGCATCGACGCCCTTTGCAGTAAGCGCCTCTGTTGCCTGTGGTATATCAAGAGCTCTCTGGATGCTCTGCTCAACCAACTCTATTCCGTACTCCTTGACGACATCCTTAAGTCTCTCTACGATATCGACCGAGTTTGTCTCTCCTGCGTTATAGATGATTCCAAGCTTCTTGAGATTTGGCTGAAGCTTCATGAATAACGCAATTTGCGGTTCTAGAGGAACAAAATTGGATACTCCGGTCGTATTGGCATTTTCAAGAGACATAGATATGTTATTTGGATTCGTCACAGAACTGAACACCAGCCTTATAACACCCTTCTGGGCGTGCTTATATGCTACTTGAGCTGGCATAGTGCCAATGGCCACAACGACGTCACTTTTGGAACTTACAAATTTTGAGATAATCTGCGAGGCGATCGCAGCGTTACCTTGGCATGTGTCCACCTTGAACGCAACCCTGTCGCCCAGCTTGCCACGCACGTAATCCTGGACACCTGCAGCAACGGAATTGAGGGCCTCATGTTCTATGGCCTTGCATATCGAGATATTGAATTTGGCACCATCATCAGAGCTATTCCGTATTATCAGCGCCATCACTACGCACCCTGCAACTACGCTAGCTATTAGTATTTTTTTCATCATTTCCCTCTCCCTCTGTTAATTTCATCTTCCTCAAAACATTCTTGTATCCTTGATACGGTTCGTTATTTAAAAACCTAGCAACCCTTGAAATGGTAGTCGTGCTAACACCAGTCATCTCGCTGATCTCCCTGTATGAGAACCTCTGAGAGTATAGCAATTTGCAGACTGCAAACCTTTCCTTGAATGACTTAACTTCCTGTGGAGTACAGAGATCCGCTAAGAATCGCTCAACTTCGTCAGCATTTTCCAGTATGGCGATCACTTCAAATAGGCTGTGACCTTCTTTGTCATGGTTAATCATCGAACTTCCTCTTTTTTCATCACTTCTTGCGCGAACTGGCACGCACGCTGCACTTTGTTATTAACTGTATCATTATACTAGCACGGTAAGACAGAAATGTCTATGAAATATTTTCGTTGTTATATAAACTGCAGACCATCTTGCTAAGTCTTCCACTGTTAATTGATTCGATAATTCTACATGTCTCATGTGAAATTGAAATTAATATGGGTAATTTTGTACACCGTTTAGATGGGAACGAAGGAGCCCTGTCCCGCCGACACAGAGTTCAACAACTTGATTTACAATGACAACAAACTAGGAATTTCTAATGATACGTCGCGGACTCTAGCATTTGGCCACATGAAAAACTTACTCCACAAACTCTTCGTCTGGTGCTGCCAGTGGCTTGGCTTGTCGCGGCTCAGCAGCTGGTGCCACGGTTGGCGCCGGCGCTGGCACAACAACCGCAGGGTTCATTTGTGCAGGAGGAGTTCCTTCTGGTGCAGACGCTGTCTCGTTGGGCACTTGGGTCGCAGCCCTGCCATCAACGGCATTCACTTTTGGCATTGTTATATCCTCCGTCATTGTCTTATCTGAATCGAACATTTTGCTAGATTGAAATACTGCATCGATCGCTCCTGAACTTCTCTGAGGCAATTTAGTTTCGATTGCAAGGCATCCCTTTTCGCTGCATTTATTCAGGACCGCGTTCTTCTTATCGAAGATGTACAAGCTATTGTCCATGTTGCCGACGACGAAGTACCTTCCCTCGTACTCGTTATACGAGATGAGAAGCACACTTACAACAATTATCGTGAGGCATATTATCAACGTCATTTTTACAGCTCCAAACATAGCGTCACCACAAAAAATCTTCTACAACAGTCATTGATTATGTGTATATTAAATATGTTAACGAATCGTTAATTGGAAATGAAAAATGTTTAAATTTTTGCAAAGAATTTTAATGTTACTGGCCTTTCTATGCTTGACACAGATTTGCACGCATATTTGCGAAGCGCGGCTAACAGACGCAGAACTCGCTGAAAAAGCTAGGCAAATGGAACAATATTTTCGAGAAATGATGAAGCAGACGAAGGTTCCTGGAATGGCTTTCTGCGTCTCGCGATCTAACAAGGTTATACACACGCAGGCGTTTGGATATACGACTATACCATCCAATTCTCCTCAAAAGGTCGATACTAAGACTCTCTTTCCAATCTCATCAGTTACGAAGAACTTCACAGCAATACTCGTAGGGGCGCTAGTTGATGCTGGCAAGTTGGTCTTGGACGATAAGGTGAGAAAGTACGTGCCAGATTTTTTTGTCAAAGATGAGGAGCTTTCCAACGAATTTACAATATTGGACTTGATCTCTCAAAGATCCGGATATCCGCATTTTTCCGCGGATTCGCTACTTAAGGCTGGCTATGACAAAAAGAGGATACTTGATACTTTCAAGTATCTTAAGCACAACTCCAGGAGCTTTAGGAAAGAATATGGCTACCAAAATATCATATATGGGATCGTAGGCCAGGTTATTGAAAATGCAACTGGTGAGAGATACGAGGACTTAGTACAAGAATACATATATGGGCCGATGGGGATGGAAAACGCCAGTGCGATCAGACTGTCGGCGGAATCAAGCAAATTTGGATACTTCAAGTACCTCTTGAGTAGGTTTTCACACGATAAAAAGAAGCTAGGATTCTTCAAGGCCGTAACAAACTTGATAGTACTTACATTTCGGCATAAGTCCAAAAAGGTAACGGAAAGCCACGCCCGTAGCATGGAGGAAATATTCATGCAACCAGAGAATGGACTCTATCAGCGATTTGTAGCGACGTCTGGTGTCAGTCTATCTGCTGAGGATTTCGCGAAATGGATGGAGATGCTGGCAAACAAGGGAACCTACATGGGCAAGCAAATCGTCTCTCAAAAAGTGTTCGAGAAGCTCACGTCGCAACACGTTAAGATAGACAACATAAAACCGGAGGACATCACATTTGTCAAGGAGCGGTACTCAAGGAGCAATTTCTGGTACGGCGCCGGCATGTTCTCTGCCGAATATAACGATAATGGGAAGAATGGTCGCAGGATATTGTTCCACATGGGCGGCATCTATGGAGTAACGGCATTCTTCTGTGTTGTCCCAGAAGAGGACATAGCAGCTGGGGTCGCATGCAACATGGGGGGAGTCGCGCTAACACTGTGCGCTGAATACCTAATCCATCAGTTCCTTGACCTCTGCCTCGGATTCTCGAAAATAGATTGGATCAAACGGGAAGTCGACAGGAAAGAAAATTTTTTGAAGAAACATGAACGCTTTAAAAGGCAAATGATATGTAAAAATCTGACACCGATGGAACGTCCTGACAAATACGTCGGGAAATACACATGTGAAATATATGGAGATGTAGAGGTCACGGAAGAAGATGGAGAGCTGTACATTTCAAATGGACTGAGGAAGGCGAAGCTCCGCCACGAAAATGGAGGGATCTTCTCATTTCTCAGCAAGGACATGGTGGAGTCATACGGTGATACAGACGAGTACGCTTCGTTCTTCCAAGACAGCTACGGAAGCATCAATTCCCTGTATCTCTCGTGCTTTGATGAAAATTCCACGAAATTCAAGAAGGTGACAGATTAGCCGCTACAAAGGCATGTGCATCATTTAAAGAAAACACTAGAAAGCGACCCATTTCTTCTTTTTCCTGGGATTTTGATCTATAATCTGGCCAGACTTAGGATGCTTGATGACATTGATTATGCTTGGAAGACGCAACTGCAGCGATATGAGGATACACTTCATAGGGATTGGCGGAATAGGAATGAGTGGCATTGCGGAGGTTATGCATGCCCTTGGGTATGTTATTCAAGGTAGCGACAAGGTAAGCTCACAGAATGTTGAGAGACTGGAAAAGCTCGGGATATCCGCGTTCGTAGGACACAATGAGAAAAACGTAAAGAATGCTGATGTTGTCGTTTTTTCATCAGCCATAATGCAAGACAATCCAGAGCTAGTCGCCGCAAAGAAATTGGAGATACCATGTCTTTCAAGGGCAGAAATGCTCTCCCAGATAGTAAGATTCAAGAAGTCTGTTGTAGTGGCTGGATCACACGGCAAGACTACAGTGACATCGATGTGTGCAGCAGTCCTAGAGATGGCCTCATTTGACCCAACCGTTGTTAATGGCGGCATCATAAACGCGTACAATACGAATGCAAAGCTCGGTTCCGGTGATTGGGCCGTAATCGAATCAGATGAGTCAGATGGAAGTTTTACAAGATTCTTCCCAACGATCGAGATCATAACTAACGTAGACCGCGAGCACATACTACACTATGGCTCGTTCGATGCCCTTAAGGAGGCGTTCAAAACGTTTTTGAACAATCTACCATTTTATGGAGTAGGAATAGCGTGTATAGACGACGACAATGTGACGGCTATAGTGAAGGATATAACTGACAGAAAAATCATTACATATGGAATAGAAAGTGATGCTAATTACAAGGCGATAAACATAAGGAAAACCAAGGACGGAACTGTGTTTGACGTACTACATGGAGACTGTAAAATAAAAAACATAGAAACTCCCCTCTTTGGTGACCACAACGTGAGGAACTCGTTGTCCGTAATAGCTATGGCCAATGAATTGGCTATTGATTTAGACACTGTCAAGGCGACACTGGCGTCATTCACAGGAGTCAAGAGAAGATTCACAGAAGTTGGAAAGATCAATGGAGCTACTGTGATAGATGACTACGCACACCATCCAACAGAGATAAAGACCGTTATAGCTGCCGCCCGCCAAAAGACAGATGGCAAGGTATTGATAATATGCCAGCCGCACAGATTTACAAGGCTGAGCATGCTATTTGACGACTTTTGCAGCTGTTTTGACGGAGCAGACGCAGTTATCATCATTCCGGTGTATAAAGCGGATGACAACGAGTCAGCCCAGATTACGTCCGACGATCTTTTCCAGGCGATGAAACGGCGTGGCAGGAATGTGTCGTTTGCCGGCAGTGAAGCGGCGCTATCGGAATTGCTTGCATCTATGATCGAAAAGATGTATATAGATGCCGAGGATATTGTGATATTCGCAGGCGCAGGAGATATATCAAAAATGGCGTACAGAATCGTAAAAGACTTGAAGAGGGCAAAATGAAGAAGTGGATTCTCATCTTGAGCGTCTTCACATGTGGGGTGCTGTTCTTCTTCTCTGGAACGCTCATCGGCTATACGACACGCGAGAAACAATCGAACTACGAAGAAACTACTATTAAAAAGACTCAGCGAACAACCAGTAGGAATCTAAATCCATTAATCGGAAATATCATCCGGCAACGGCTGAACGCTCCTCTTGCTAAGTATAGGATGCCGACACCGCCGGCCCTACAGAAAGCCCAAGGATATAGGACTTTGTTAAAGTAGTTAAATCAAGCTCGCATGTAAGATGCTGGATTAACCTCTTTGGCTGCAGTGACCACCGTATCCATCCCCGGCCTCGCACAATCTGTCGACAGTCAGATAGACGGCGGCTCCATCTAGAAGCGTCTTGTGATTTCTCTGAAGGCAGTTGAAACGATTACTGCAATTGGAGCAGCGATGAAGATGCCAGCTCCTCCCAAAACTGAGATCGTAGCTCCTATTGAAAACAGCAGCCAAACAGGCTGGATGCCTGTGAATCGGCCTATTAGCCTCGGGGTCAGGAAATTCGAATCTAAAAGAGGAACGACGATATAGAGACCGACAACCGAGACGTACTGGTACGCAGAAACAAAATCATCAAGCGCCATAGCAATAGTCGTGAGCAGTCCCAGGAACGGACCAAAGAATGGAGCGACTGACATCAGTCCTGAAAACAGGCCGCAGAAGACGAACTGATCCGCCCCTAACATCCATAATGCCGTTGTATACATCAAGGAGAGGATGCAGCAAACAATCAGCTGTCCCTTCATGTAGGCTCCGAGCTTCGCGTTCAACACCACTATTACGTCACCAACTGCGGCAGGTGCGATTTTTTTCAGCAGCATTTTGAATGTTTTTTCAATCTTGGGCCAATCTTTCAGCATATAAAACAATATCATGGGGGTCATGAATATGAACATCACGATGTATACCAGCGTCTTGCCTGTGTTGATAAAGCTCGGCACGTAGCTCGGGAGATTCATCGCCATCTCAGATACGTATCTCTTGAATTCTTTACCAACGTCAAATTGTCTCTCTACGCCGCATACTTTTGCTATGTTATGGAGGAGTTCATTCATGTAATCCGGTAGGGTCTGCGAAAGCAACACTGGCATTTTCTGTATCAGTATAAATGTGGCGTTCTTCGCTAAAGGAACGAAAAACGCCCCGAACACAGCGATAATTGTTATGAGTAGAAGAACCGTGATCCAAGCCGCTATGGCCATTGAAACGTGAAGTCGCTGGGAGATGACCTTCGAAGGAACATGCAGAGCATACGCCAGCGTCAGGGCTACCAAAAACGGGATCACCCATTGCCCCATGAAATAGAATGCCACGCACGCGAGACACACGAACGCCGCAGATATCAACAGCTTTGATCTCGCAATGCCGGCCGGATCTTTGTCTGCCATCCCTGACATAGTCCACCACAGCCCAACTGCGCGCCATTGTACCACCGAGACCGGTGTTCTGGCCAGCTTTTAGTGCGATTCACATGTTTTATGACAGAATAATGTACCTAACAGAAGAACTGCTCATGACGGTACTGCGTCTGGTTTAAACAGCCTTGTAGGTACTTCTGCAAGGCTGTTACTTCATTTGTACTGCTGTACAGGTACGTCGCTGGATGATGAGATATAGGCGCGGAGAAGGTGTATCACATGCGGTCCTACTCCTATACACACTCATGATTGCGGCGCCGAGGTACGGTGTGATACTATGTTCATTATATAGCAGTGGATAGTAAGTATTTTATTTATGGGTTCAGTTAATGATGATCGTCTGAGAGATGGCGTGGGTATGATCTTGATAAACAATGACAACAAAGTTTTTGTCGGGAAGAGAAACTCTGTCAACACGAAGATGATGTCATGGTTTTTGAAGAGACCGTGGCAGATGCCTCAAGGCGGCATAGAGGCCGGAGAGAATCCACTTGAAGCTGTCATGAGGGAGTTGCGAGAAGAGGTCGGCACTGACAATGTCGAGATGCTCGGCGAAACGGATGATTGGCTGAGGTATATAGTACCTACCGGTCTGCGCAGGAAAGACAGCAAATTTATCGGCCAGCGTCAAAAATGGTTTCTTCTGAAGTTTCTAGGCGAAAACAGCGATATAAATCTAAACGCGACAAACCATAAGGAGTTTGATGTTTGGCGTTGGATGAGCGTGGGAAACGTTATAAGATTAGCGGTGCATTTTAAGAGGAGTTTGTATGTGGAGGCATTCCGAAGGTTTAGTTGGTACTTTGGGAACATAAGTCCTCGCAATAAAGAACAGCAAAACGATAACCAGATTAACGAATAAATAACTAATTTGGAAATATAATATAAATATATGAGGAGCTTAAAGAGGAATAAAGAGTGCGTATTTTTCCGATTGTGGTGATAATAGCGGCTATCGCGTGCCAGTCAGCATTCTTTGACGCACTTGGGATCGGCAATAGAGACATAAGAAAAAATACAGCGACTAAGAAAAAACACCAGACCGAACAGAAACAAAGCAACGAAGAGAATGATCCAACGGAGACACGTCACATATCAGCTGACGAACTAAATATGGCGACAGATGTTCCAACAGATGTGTCTGCCACCATCATTACAGAGCTTAAGCTTGGCAATCAAGCAGCTACAAAACCGATATATTTATACATTTCTCCATCGTGTCTGCATTGTGGACGTATGCTCGTTGAAGAAGTGGTAGGATTTGTAGAAAAAAATGGAGATAAGCACTGTGTAATAGTGAAGTTCCTCACGACATCTGCAAAAGACCTGTTCATAATGAAGATGATACAGAACGAGACGAGTAACCAAGAGAGGTACTTTGCAATCTTGCAGAACTTCATTAAGAGAGGACTCGCGACGATAGACAGGATCCAGGTAACTGAGGAACAGCAAGCGCTATATAAAGGCTCAGATAAGGATCAAGAAATGATCAAGTATCAGGTTCTGGCCGAACAATTCGGATTTTCTAGCGAGCAAATTCAAAAGGCTCGTCCAAATATGACAGAAAAATACGAACTCACAGTCATGAAACAATACAAGGAGGCAGCTGAAGAAGTCGCCAAGGTGCTAGAAACGAAGGAGCTGAACCTGCCGCTAATAGTTTGGGACGGTAAATGTTACAAAGACATTGGCACTGCGAAGGAAGCAATTGAGAAGGCCGCCAACGAGTCGCAAAAAATGGACGAGGTTCTCAGCTGAAGATCCAAGGCAGGAGTACCACTTGCGTCGCAGCAGTGCCCACTGCTTCAGAGACTTATCAAAATTACTGACAGGATAAACAACATAGACGGTCTTCATAACATCATAAATAACAACGGTGTACAAAGCGTGACCATTGCAGGAAGAGAGAAAGGGACATCATTACAATGTGATGTAAATGTGCAATTACTTGAAAAGAATCCGCACAGGCTCATACTCTCCCCTGTATCAGGCAATGCGACTCTCACCTACGATAATAAAGCGACGACTATCCGTATAAACCATCGAGGAGAAGTTCAAGAAGCCCTCGATGCCAATAAAGAGACAATCGGATTAACTGTTGCAGAGGCCGCGAGACTACTGGACGTGATCGGCTCATGTGGGATGCCAATTTCCACCAATCTAATATCATGTATCCATCCAGCAAATAGTGAAAGGAATCGCCTCCGTATTAAAACAACTTATCAAGACGGTCTACAGATAACAGGCCCCTACGTGAAGATCGATCACAAGGGCATGGGCATGCAGACTGCATGATATCCCCATCACCAGTGGATGCGTGAAGTGGAAATTTAGACTAGAAAACAAAGATCTCTGTATCAAAACTTACAATGTCGTATTCTTGATAAACAAAGATACATACGCCCAGCATGTGGTGAAGCAACACTTCGTTATCGTTCATGGGGCGACATTCCAATAAAAATCGACGGAACGTATTATAATGACGACTGCAAGAGTCACTCGGTTGATTTGATTACCTTTTATGTAGATCCGGTTTTCCTGCCTGAAATATATGATAAAGACGACATTGATGACGTTTTAGCTTTAATGTGGAATGATAATCTAGTATATAAAAAAGAAATCATACATTATTACAATAGAATCCCGATACTCCGTGGGGCTGATCGCCTGTGTCAGGACACATACACTTTGTTCTTATGAAGAGAGGTTTATAAAGAAAAAGACAGAGCGAAATAGGTATTCAGACCGGAAGCGGGCCGGACTTATCTATTTTTCTTCTGTCGGCTGAAAAGATTACTTGCGCGGTTTCTGTCGATATGTTTCTGGGATCCAACGAAGATTAGGCCTGTTACATAAACCACAAGTAACTCATTTTGCAGATTTTGCCTCCAGGTTTAGTCGTTCCCTCAAAAAAACTCCCCCGTAAAAGGTCGTCCAGGAAGATTTGATGACCTCTAAATAATAAATAGTCCCCCAGAACTGTACGTGCGATTTTGAAGAAACTTATGCAACAGGTCTAATAAAGGCGATAATAACTCTCAGCAACTTCAAATTAACACTGATTCCTTATACGAAACTGAGGCTATCCATGACTATCCAGGCAGCCCGAAGCTGTGTTTTTGTTCGTAATCAGCCGCGAAGACTAGGCCCTGACAGGCCATGAGCACGACGAGTGAGCTCCCCCCGTATGAAAAAAATGGAAGCGGTACCCCAACGACTGGCAGAAGGCCACAGACCATCGACATATTGATAAATATGTAGAAGAACAGCATTGCGTTGATCCCGAACACTATGATTTGATTGAATCTGGTTCTGGCCTTTATGGCGACGATATGGTTGTATACCAGCAATGTTGCATACATGGCCATGAGCAGTATGCATCCCAAAAATCCAAGCTCTTCTCCCAAGGCCGCGAAGACAAAATCCGTCTGTTTTTCAGGCAAGAAGTTTAGTTGACATTGCGATCCGTTAAGGAGTCCATTCCCGAAGAAGCCGCCGGATCCAAGCGCTATCTTAGATTGAATGATGTGGTATCCTGCCCCATTGGGATCAAGTTCTGGCGATAGAAACATCAAGATCCGCTTTTTTTGATACTCATGCAAAAACCCCCACAGGATCGGGGCTGAAATAGCGAGCGCGGCAAGTGCAGTCACAAACTTCCAAATCTGGACCCCACAAGCAAACAGCACTGACACACATATACAGAACAGGAGCACTGCTGTACCAAGATCCGGTTGCAGTAAAACGAGGCCTATTGGGACGGCTGTTAATATGAGTGGCATTATCAACGCCGTTACGCTGTTAATCTCATTTACCCCTCTACTGGAGAAGTATTTCGCCAATGCGACGACCAGAAACATCCTCATTAGCTCAGAGGGTTGAAAATTAAAGAAGTACAGATTCAGCCATCTCTGCGCTCCCATAGAGATTTTGCCAGCTATAGCGACGATTCCGAGCAAGAGAAGGCAGCACGCGTAGCAGTGATATGCGTATTTTCTCCAAACTGTGCAATTTACAGATGCCACAATCATGAGGGCTGCTACACCCAACAGCAGCCTACCTAATTGTTTGATGCACCATGGATAAAAACTCCCAGCCCCAATCGAATAGAGCATCAGCAGGGCGAATAGCGATATTGATATTACTATCAGGATTGGGAAAACAGGTACTGGCCGCAGCTTAAACCGAAACTTTATCATTGAAAGAAAGTAACGTCCGTTTCCATTTTATACTCACTGGCTGTCTGTGAACCTGGAGACTGGCTAGTTGTTGGTCTCCTCTTCTGCCTGTTGCTGCTCTGATCGATCTTCCGCGTCATTACTGTCGCCTGTTGTACCAAAACTCACCTCAATTTGGGCAATCTGTCCGTGGCAGTTTTTATATCTACGTCCTGAGCCGCAAGGACACGGTGCATTTCGAGACACTTCTGCTCCGGTACTCGAATCTTCATTTGTTTCAGGTGTAGCCTCCTCTGCGTCACCACCAGTAGATTGAGTAGACACGTTGCGTGGGTCCTGTTTCGTTTCTACAGGCCCTGCCTCGGATTCTGCAGCTTCTGCACCCCATCTTACTGACGATGATTCAGATTCTGCCTGCTTTGACTCCTGTTGTTGCCAATCCACGTGGTCTTCTTTCGAGAGATTCTCAAGATGTGCTGCAGGCGGCTCTGCATTAGCATGTTCTACTGGAGCCGGCTCATTGTCATTGTCTGTAAGGAGCTCTTCCAATGGAGGCATTTCGATTTCTAGACGCTCCTGCAGTTGTGCCACTCGATGGGCAGGTGACTCGAAGCCAAATACGATCGTCAGGACGTCTTTTTTGACCCTATACAGCATCTCACTGAAAATGCTGAACGCTTCAAATTTATACTCGTTTAATGGATTCTTCTGAGCGTACGCACGCAAGTTAATTCCGCGTCGTAGGTGTTCAAGGACTATGAGATGGTCCCGCCACGCAGTGTCAAGCATCTTCAGTGCTGCATCTTTCTCTATGTAATGGATCGTGTCCTCTCCATACAACTCTATCTTGGAGGACAATGTTGACGCCACTTGATCCCCCAGCTTTTGCCTCAAGGTCTCCGCCGTTATGGTTGTATCGTTCTTGATTTCCTCTGAATCCAGCTGTAACGTGAAGATTTCCTTTATCATTGCGCATAACTCGGCCACGTTCCACTCGGCAGATACCGTACCATTTGGAATTGACATCTCAACAACTGAGTCCAGTACATCATCGATCATGTCCTGTATCTGAGGTGTGACATCTTTTGCTTGCATCAAGATCCTTCTTTGTTCATATATAATCCTGCGCTGGTCGTTCATCACGTCATCATATCTTAGGAGCTGCTTCCTGATATCAAAATTGTAGGCCTCCATCCTTTGCTGTGCTTTCTCAATCGCCTTTGAGATCCACCTAAAAGAGAGCTCCTCATCATCTTTACAGAGCTTTTTGAGCCTATTGATAAGGTTCGGAGAACCGAACTTTCTCATGAGGTCATCTTCAAGAGAGATGAAATATTTCGAGGCTCCAGGGTCTCCCTGGCGGCCAGAACGCCCTCTAAGTTGGTTATCTATTCTTCTGCTGTCGTTCCTTTCAGTCCCTATGACAAAGAGCCCCCCCATCTTAACTACCTCATCGTGGGCAACTTCAATCTCTTGTCGTATCTTCTCGGCTATCCTCCCACGCTCCTCAGAGTCAGTAATGCCCTCGCATTCCTGTTCAAACCTCATCTCAAACGAACCTCCGAGCTTGATGTCCGTACCGCGACCTGCCATGTTCGTGGCAATCGTGACGGCCCCAGGAGTCCCAGCTTCCGCTATTATATGTGCTTCCCTTTCGTGTTGCTTGGCGTTTAAGACATTGTGTTTGATCCTTTCTTTCGTAAGTAACTTCGAAAAATACTCGGAACGCTCAAGACTAGTAGTGCCGACCAGCACAGGCTGCCTCATGGTATGGCACTCCTTTATGAGCCCCAGAACTGCCTTATCCTTATTATCCAGCATAATGAACATCGAATCCTCGTGGTCCTTTCTTATGACCGGTTTATGAGGTGGGATGCTGACAACCCTCAATTTATAGATCTCTTCAAACTCTTCTTCCTCAGTCATTGCAGTGCCTGTCATACCAGCTAGCTTGGGGTACAGTCTAAAGAGATTTTGGTATGAGATTGTTGCTATTGTCTGGCTTTCCGTCTGGATCTCGACGCCTTCTTTTGCCTCTAGTGCTTGATGTAGCCCCTCGGAATAGCGCCTGCCGTCCATGATCCTGCCAGTGAACTCGTCTATTATCAGGACTTGGTCATCTTTCACGATATAATCAACATCTCTGGCGAACAACTTGTGCGCCTTGAGGGCGCAATTGACGTGGTACACCATTGTGATGTTACTTGTGTCATACAATGCTGGAACCTCCAGTAACCCCGCGCTAACGAGCCCTTTTTCTATCTTTTCAACGCCTGCATCAGTCAGTGTTACAATCCTGTTTTTTTCATCTATCTCGAAATCGTCATCTGCAATCGATTTCACGATTTGGTCCACTGCAACGTACATTCTGGAGGCATTATCGTTTGCCCCAGAGATAATCAGTGGTGTCCTGGCCTCATCTATCAGGATGCTATCTACCTCATCTATCACCGCGAAATTGAAGTCACGCATGACCATATCTGATTCATTGAATTTCAGGTTGTCCCTGAGATAGTCGAAGCCGAACTCGTGATTCGTACCATACGTAATATCTGCGGCATATGCGGCTCTCTTTTGGTAATCTGTCATGCCGCCAATTATGACACCGACCGACAGCCCGAGGAATTTGTAGATCTGTCCCATCCAGCCAGCATCTCGGCTTGCTAGGTAGTCATTTACAGTGACTACGTGGACGCCCTTACCGGCCAGGGCATTGAGGTAGACAGCCAGGGTAGCGACCAAAGTCTTGCCCTCTCCAGTCTTCATCTCAGCTATCTTACCTTCATGAAGCACCATACCGCCTATTAGCTGCACGTCAAAGTGCCGCATTCCTAGTCTTCTGCTGGCCGCTTCCCGCACTACGGCAAATGCCTCAGGCAATATATCATCCAGCGAAGATCCGGCTGCCAGACGTTCCTTGAACGAGGCGGTCTTGGCCGTCAATTCTTCATCGGTAAGTTTCTCTATCGCCTCACCCTCAGTGCTGATCAGCGTTACCTTTTCTCGATATTCAGCCATATCCTTTGTGTTTTGTCTTCCGAAGAGGAGCTTCTTTATAGTCAGCAGCATCTGTTCTGTGATTTTTAACTCAGCATATACTTCATTCTAGCACAGTTCAGGACCACCGTGAAATAGGGAAGCTGAGGCTAGAAGTTTAGAAGGCGTATTTTCCTGACTTTCATGTTCGTACGAATGGGGTACAAAATGTTCCACGTGGAACATAACTATAAATTCCCCCTCCCCCTTTAACTCTCTCTTAACCCTCCTTATGTTACTATATAGGCATATATAGAGGAGTTATAGAGAGGGATAGATAATGAGTATAGATATAATAGATAGGAGTATACAACTACTACAGATAAGTAGAAGGGGGGCAGTACTTATGCCTATATCTTCCTATATATAAGAGCTCCTGCAAAAGATATACATAGCCCCTAAATTGTGGTAATTAGGTATAGCGAATCAATGCTGTTATGAATGGATTACCCTATGATCAAGTACCAAGTGGTAAGGAAACACAGAGATAAGTTTCAGAGGCTCTTTGGTCTCAGCGTCTCCAACTTTGAGCTAATACTCAAAGAGATGATCATACTATGGGAGGATGAGGTTGTAGCAAACTATAAGGGTATTGGGAGAAGTACAAAGTTAGAGTTAG